>NZ_JBITTW010000048.1:10605-41616 GCF_044542195.1 Pseudomonas sp. NPDC079367 | reverse complement strand
GTTCACACTGATGATCCGCATAAATGGCCCCAAAAATCGCGTGCGTGTATGATACACGGCGTCAAGCTAATTAGCTAAATCCGTGGTATTTGGGGTTTTTTTCATGCAAGCGTATCAGCGCGATTTCATTCGTTTTGCCATCGATCGCGGCGTTTTGCGCTTCGGTGAGTTCACCCTGAAGTCCGGGCGCACCAGTCCTTACTTCTTCAACGCCGGCCTGTTCAACTCGGGTTCGGCCCTGGCGCAACTGGGGCGTTTCTACGCTGCCGCCATTGCCGAAAGCGGCATCCCCTTCGACGTTCTATTTGGCCCGGCTTACAAAGGCATTCCGCTGGCGGCGACTACCGCCGTTGCGCTGGCCGAACATCACGGCCGCGACCTGCCATGGTGCTTCAATCGTAAGGAAGCCAAGGCCCACGGCGAGGGTGGAAGCCTGGTCGGCGCACCGCTGACTGGTGAAGTCTTGATCATCGACGATGTGATCACCGCCGGCACCGCCATTCGCGAGGTGATGCAGATCATCGCTTCCCAAGACGGCGCCAAGGCAGCCGGCGTGCTGATCGCGCTGAACCGTCAGGAGCGAGGCAACGGCGAGTTGTCGGCGATCCAGGAAGTCGAGCGCGACTTCGGCATTCCGGTGATCAGCATTGTTTCGCTGAATCAGGTGCTGGAATTCCTCGCCGACGATCCGCAGCTCAAGCAGCACTTGCCAGCCGTCGAAGCCTATCGCGCCCAGTTTGGCGTCTGAGACGAACCTGCAGGAGCTGCCGAAGGCTGCGATCTTTTGATCTTGATCTGGCAAAACAAAATCAAAAGATCGCAGCCTTCGGCAGCTCCTACAGGGGGGGCTAACGCAATTTGCGCCATTTGCCGAGCAGCCTCAGCGCGAGTCCAACATTGACCAGCGCGAATACCAGCAGCGCAGCTACCACCATCACATACAGCGTGCGATCCACATCGAAATCCCACAGATCCAGCGTGCTGCTGCCGATGATGCGAACCGCTGCCGGCAAGTTGACGTAGAACAACGCCACGAAAGCGCACGTCAATGGCAATGCTCGCCAGTAGAAAGCAGCCATCACCTTGTCTCGACTGCGTTTTCGGCCCTGCGAACCCTTTTGATATTGATCCTCAGCCAGCGCTTCGTTGAGCGCCGGCCATGCCAGGTTGAACATGAACGTGGTCAGGGTCAGCAACAAGCCACTGACCGCGACAATGTCACTGAACGGCATTCAAGCCCAGCGTTGCGCAGAGCAATGCGTGGGAATCTTCGCTGATCTCGAACTGTCCGGCGCTGCCCTTTCGCTTGGTGATGGGTTTGAACGTCGGCTCGTTCTGGGTGATGAGCATGTTCAGCTCATCGCGAATCACGTCCGAGCTGATCACCACCAGGAACACGTTTTGCGCATGTTCGGCAGACTCGATCACCGCGCGCATGCTGTGCTGCAGGATGTCGTCGAGCTGGTTGCGAAAGCGTGAAACGGTATTCTTCAGCAGGGTTTTGCTTTGGCTCTGGGTCAGTTGAAAGATCGTCGAGATCTGCGATTCGGTCGGCAGCGTTTGCCCGAAGTAGCTCTGAATCAGATACAGCAGACGATCCTGTTTGGCTTCGTCGGCCCGGCTGGGCATGCCGCCCTCGACCAGCATTTTCAGGTATTCAGTCAGGCTCGCCTTGGCGATCCGCTCCAGTGCGTGGGCGATTTCGGCGTCGCCGATGCGCAAGGTTTTTTTCACCGGCTCCTTCTGTTCCTGCTCGAAAGCGTCGGCGTCGATCGTGAACGAGATCCGCATGGCTCAGGCGCTCCGGGTTATTTGTCGCTGGTTGCTGGATAGGGATCCTGCGGTGCGTCTCCTTGCCCGCGCAGGACTTTCCAGCCCTTGAGAGGATGAGACGCTTGCGTGAAGTCAGGGCAGGGCGGCATCGAAGTTTGCGAGGGGCCTGAATACTCTCGGCCACAGTCCACGCAGGCGTAAGTGCCAGCCGAAATGTCACTGCCGTAAGGAACGCTGTCTTTTTGCATGGGAAGATCTCCACTGAATGAAGGGAAGATCCTAGGGCGATTTGTTCTGGGGGGATGTCGGACGTTTCGCTATGTCGAGTCAGGCGTTTCCTTCGCGGCCAAAAAGATCGCAGCCTGCGGCAACTCCTACAGAAAGCGGGTTCTCGTCTGTACGAAATCCCTGTAGGAGCTGCTGAAGGCTGCGATCTTTTGCTTTCAGCGATTAGCGATCAAGGACGCTTGCGATTGCTGATCAGCGTGCCCACACCGGTGTCGGTGAAGATTTCCAGCAGAATCGCGTTCGGTACACGACCATCGATGATCAACGAACTGCCAACCCCCCCCTGAACAGCTTCCAGTGCGCAGCGGATCTTCGGCAGCATGCCGCCGTAGATCGTGCCGTCGGCAATCAGGTCGTCGACCTGCTGCGTGCTCAGGCCGGTCAGCACGGTGCCCGACTTGTCCATCAAGCCGGCAATGTTGGTCAGCAGCATCAGCTTTTCAGCTTTCAGTGCTTCGGCAACCTTGCCCGCCACCAGATCGGCGTTGATGTTGTAGGACTCGCCGTTCTCACCGACGCCAATCGGCGCGATGACCGGGATGAAGTTGCCTTTGACCAGCAGATTCAACAGCTCGGTATTGATGCCGACGACTTCGCCGACATGGCCGATGTCGATGATTTCCGGCTGGGTCATCTCCGGGGTCTGACGGGAGACGGTGAGCTTCTTCGCCCGGATCAGCCCGGCATCTTTACCGGTCAGGCCGATGGCGCTGCCGCCATGGCGGTTGATCAGGTTAACGATGCTCTTGTTGACCTGACCGCCGAGGACCATTTCCACCACGTCCATGGTCGCGGCGTCGGTGACGCGCATGCCGTCGACGAAATGGCTCTCGATCGACAGACGCTTGAGCAGATCACCGATCTGCGGGCCGCCACCGTGCACGACCACCGGGTTGATGCCCACGGCTTTCATCAGCACGATGTCGCGGGCGAAGCCGGTTTTCAGCTCCTCGCTTTCCATCGCGTTGCCGCCGTATTTGATCACCAGGGTCTTGCCGACATAGCGTCGGATGTAAGGCAGCGCTTCGGACAGGACCTTGGCAGTGTTGGCGGCGGCTTCGCGTTCGAGGGTCATTCAGGGCTCCGGGTGGATCAGAACGGTAGTTGGAGATCAGGTGCAACGCGTTTCAGTTGGGCGTGGAATACATCCTTGATGCGCTGCAATTCAGCCTCGTCATCGGCCTCGAAACGCAGCACCAGCACCGGTGTGGTGTTGGACGCGCGCACCAGGCCCCAGCCTTTGGCGTAATCGACCCGCACGCCGTCGATGGTGGTCAGGTCGGCGCCTTCGCCCCACTGAGCATCGTGCAGTGCATCAATGATGCTGAATTTGCTCTCTTCGGTCACATGGATATTGATCTCCGGCGTGGAAATATCGTTCGGGAAGGTCGCAAACAGCTCTTCCGCAGTGGATTTTTCCTTGCTGAGGATCTCCAGCAGACGTGCGGCGCTGTAGATGCCGTCGTCGAAACCGAACCAGCGCTCCTTGAAGAAGATGTGCCCGCTCATTTCGCCGGCCAACAGCGCGCCGGATTGCTTCATTTTCTTCTTGATCAACGAGTGACCGGTCTTCCACATTAGCGGCCGACCGCCGTATTCCTTGATCAGCGGCACCAGGCGACGGGTGCATTTGACGTCGAAGATGATCTCCGCGTCCGGATTTCGAGCCACTACGTCGCGAGCAAACAGCATCAGCAGGCGATCCGGGTAGACGATGCTGCCGGTGTTGGTCACCACACCGACGCGGTCGCCGTCGCCGTCGAAGGCCAGGCCGATGTCGGCGTTGGTTTCCTTGACCTTGGCGATCAGGTCGACGAGGTTTTCCGGTTTGCCCGGATCCGGGTGATGGTTCGGGAAGTTGCCGTCGACTTCGCAGAACAGCGGGATGACTTCGCAGTTCAGCGCTTCGATCAGTTGCGGAGCGATCACACCGGCCGCGCCGTTGCCGCAGTCGACCACGACTTTCAGACGACGGGCGAGTTTGATGTCCTGGACGATTTCGGTGTTGTAACGGTCGAGGATTTCGACCTGAGTGACGCTGCCCTGGCCAGTGCTCAGGTCATTGTTCTTGATGCGCTCGTGCAGCACCTGGATCTGTTCGTTGGCGAGGGTGTCGCCGGCGATCACGATCTTGAAACCGTTGTAATTCGAAGGGTTGTGGCTACCGGTGAGCATCACCCCGGACTTGCCGGCCAGCACGTTGGCGGCGTAGTACAGCGCTGGCGTTGGTACCAGGCCCACATCGCTGACGTGGCAACCACTTTCGGCGATGCCGCGAATGAGTTCCGCGACCAGTTCCGGGCCAGACAGGCGACCGTCGCGACCGACCGACACATTCGGTTCGCTCTGGGCCAGGCTCTGCGAGCCGATGGCGCGGCCAATCCAGTAAGCGGTTTCACCGTTGAGAAAATCCGGCACGGTGCCGCGAATGTCGTAGGCGCGGAAAATGCTGTCAGGCAGCTTAGGGGCGATTTTGGCGGGGGTGCTCATCTGTGGACATGCTCCATCTCGGAAAGGGCGGGACACGCCGGCGAAATGTTCGACGGCAGGCTCAAACTGAAGGGTATGACGGCGTTTTGCACAGAGAGTTCGTGCTATGAAAGGGCCATGACGCCTCCGCTGGCCGGGCTCGCGACTGGCAAAACCTTGATTTTCCGCGCTTAACCGTTCAAGCGAATCTGTACAAATTTCCGTGAAGGAGCTGCCGCAGGCTGGGATCTTTTGATCTTGATCTTGAAAAAACAAAGTCAAAAGATCGCAGCCTGCGGCAGCTCCTACAGGGGATATTCAGTTACTTGGTGCCAGTGTGGCCAAAGCCGCCGGTGCCACGCTCGGTCTCGACGAACTCTTCAACCATTTCAAAGTGAGCCTGCACCACCGGTACCAGCACCAATTGCGCCAGGCGTTCGCCGACGGTCATGGTGAAGTCGCTCTGGCCGCGGTTCCAGCAGGACACCATCAGCGGGCCTTGGTAGTCGGAGTCGATCAGGCCGACCAGATTGCCCAGGACGATGCCGTGTTTATGGCCCATGCCGGAGCGCGGCAGGATCAGTGCAGCGAGATTCGGGTCGCCGATGTAGACCGACAGGCCGGTGGGAATCAGCACGGTTTCACCCGGCTTGATCACGGTGTCCTGATCGAGCATGGCGCGCAGGTCGAGGCCGGCGGAGCCCGGCGTGGCGTATTGCGGCAGCGGGAAGTCGGTGCCGATGCGTGGATCGAGGATCTTGGCTTGCAAAGCGTGCATGTAAATTAAACCTGGTTCAGACGTTCGGCGATAAAAGTGACCAGTTGGCGAGCAATCTTGCTCTTGCTGGTTTGGGCGAAAACCGTGGCGTGCAGCTCACGGTCGATGACGCTGCAGGCGTTCTCTTCACTGTTGAAGCCGATGCTCGGGTTGGCGACGTCGTTGGCGACGATCAAATCGAGATTCTTGTCCTTCAGCTTGCGTGCAGCGTAGTCGAGCAGGTGTTCGGTTTCGGCGGCGAAGCCGACACTGAACGGACGGTCGGGACGGGTCGCGATGGTGGCGAGGATGTCCGGGTTGCGCACCATTTGCAGGACGAAGCCGTCCCCGCTCGTAGGATCTTTCTTGAGTTTATGTGGCGCGACGACTTCCGGCCGGTAGTCCGCCACCGCAGCCGACGAGATGAACACGTCGCATGGCATGGCCGATTCGCAGGCGGCGAGCATGTCGCGGGCGCTGACCACGTCGATCCGCGTTACACGATCTGGCGTCGGCAAGTGCACCGGGCCGCTGATCAAAGTGACGCGGGCGCCGGCTTCCACGGCCGCTTCGGCGAGGGCAAAGCCCATCTTGCCGGAGCTGTGGTTGGTGATGTAGCGCACTGGGTCGATGTTTTCCTGGGTGGGGCCGGCGGTGATCACCACATGCTTGCCGGTCAGGGCCAGGCGCTGGAAGCAATCGGCGGCGAGCAGCGCCAGATCGGTGGCCTCCATCATGCGGCCCATGCCGACGTCGCCGCAGGCCTGGCTGCCGGACGCCGGGCCGAAGGTCTTCAGGCCACGGCTTTCCAGCAGTTGCAGGTTGGCCTGAGTGGCCGGGTCGCGCCACATCGCCTGATTCATCGCCGGCGCGACGGCCACGACGGCATCGGTGGCCAGCACCAGCGTGGTCAGCAAATCGTTGGCGATGCCTTGCGCCAGGCGCGCAATCAGGTCGGCGGTGGCCGGGGCGATCAGCACCAGATCGGCCCACTTCGCCAGCTCGATATGGCCCATCGCGGCTTCGGCGGCCGGGTCGAGCAAGTCGAGGTGCACCGGGTGGCCCGACAGGGCCTGCATGGTCAGCGGGGTAATGAACTCGGCGCCGCCATGGGTCATGACCACGCGCACTTCAGCGCCCTGGTCGATAAGGCGGCGAACCAGATCGGCGCTCTTGTAGGCCGCAATGCCGCCGCCGACGCCCAGAACGATGCGTTTCCGATACAGCCGCTGCATAGGTCTGCCTTTCATTTCGTTGATGACTGCGGCGCGATGCCCCTCCCCAGGGTTGAATCGACCGCCAAAAAGATGGGCTACGATATCACAGCGACCGCTACGGAACAGCGGCGCCCACAGACAGGGAGTGTGTATGAGTATTCGCGATTGGCCGGCGGCGGAACGGCCGCGGGAGAGGTTGTTGGAGCATGGAGCGGGGAGCCTCTCGGACTCTGAGTTACTGGCGATTTTTCTGCGCACCGGATTGCCCGGGAAAAGCGCTGTGGACCTCGCCAGACATCTGCTGACGCAATTCGGCAGCCTGCGTTTATTGCTCGAGGCCGATCAGGACGCATTCAGCAAACAAATGGGCCTCGGCCCTGCCAAATTCGCCCAACTGCAAGCCGCTCAGGAAATGAGCAAGCGCCATCTGGCCGAACGCTCACGGCAGAAACCGGCACTGGAAAACCCTCAAGTCGTTCGCGACTACCTCAAGGCGATGCTGCGGCATGAGCCGCACGAGGTGTTCGGCTGTCTGTTTCTCGATTCGAAACATCAGGTGCTGAATTTCGAGGCGCTGTTTCGCGGCTCGATCGACAACACCAGCGTGCATCCCCGAGAAGTGGTGAAACGCGCGCTGGCCAATAACGCAGCGGCGGTGATCCTTTGCCATAACCATCCGTCCGGCAACACCGATCCGAGTCAGGCGGATCGGCTGCTGACCAAGCGCCTGCGGCAGGCCCTGGAGTTGATTGACGTGCGGGTGCTTGATCACTTCATCGTCGGCGATGGCGAACCGCTGTCGATGGCGGAGTGTGGCTGGATGTAAAGGGACAGCGGCAAGTATCGAGCTACAAGCGGCAAGCCAGAGCCGTGCGCGGTCGGCTCTAGCTTGAGGCTTGCCGCCTAGGGCTTGAGGCTGATTCTGGAATAGTCTTGCCGACCGAACGGGCTCACCGAATAGCCTTTGATGTCCTTGCGCGTCAGGGCATACGCCGTCGGGTGCGCCAGCGGCAGCCATAATGCCTGCTGCTGAATCTGCGCCTGTGCCTGTTCATACAGCTTGGTACGTACGCCTTGTTCGCTGGTGGTCTTGCCGGCGCTGATCAGCTTGTCCAGATCGGCGTTGCAGTACCGCGCGAAGTTGGTGCCGGATTTGACCGCCGCGCAGGAAAATTGCGGGGTGAGGAAATTGTCCGGGTCGCCATTGTCGCCAGCCCAGCCCATGAACAGCAGGTCATGCTCACCGGCCTTGGCGCGACGAATCAGTTCGCCCCATTCGATCACGCGGATCTCGGCCTGAATGCCGATCTCGGCCAGATCCGACTGCAGCATTTGCGCGCCGAGGCTCGGGTTCGGGTTGAGCAGGCTACCCGATGGACGCGTCCAGATCGTGGTCTGAAAGCCGTCCTTCAATCCGGCCTTGGCCAGCAGCGCCTTGGCTTTGGCCACGTCGTGCGGATAGCCCGGCAGGTTCTTCGCGTAGCTCCAGGTGTTCGGCGGGTACGGGCCGTTGGCAGCCTCGGCGGTGTCTTCGAACACGGCTTTGATGTAGTTGGTCTTGTCGAAGGCAAGGTTGATCGCCTGGCGCACTTCTGGCTTGTCCAGTGGTGGATGCTGACTGTTGATGCCCACGAATGCGGTCATGAACGCGTCAGTCTTTTCGACTTTCAGTGTCGGTTCTTTCAGCGCGGCCTGTACGTCGAGTGGTTTCGGCGACAGGGCGATCTGGCATTCATTGCGCCGCAGTTTTTGCAGGCGTACGTTGGCGTCTGGCGTGATAGCGAAGATCAGCGGGTCGACGGCAGGCTTGCCATGGAAATAGTCGGGATTGGCCTTGTAGCGGATCGCCGCGTCCTTTTGGAAACGATTGAACACGAACGGCCCAGTGCCGATCGGCTGGCTGTTGAGCTTTTCGGTAGCGCCAGCCTTCATCAGTTTGTCGGCGTATTCGGCGGAGTAGATTGAGGCGAAACCCATACTCAGGGTCGCGAGGAAGGTCGAGTCCGGATGATCAAGTGTGAAACGCACAGTAAGCGGGTCGAGGGCGTCGATCTTCTTGATCAGGCTCGGCAGCTGCATCGATTGCGCATGCGGGAAGCCGCTCTGGGCGACTTTGTGCCACGGATTGGCCGGGTCGAGCATGCGGTCGAAGCTGAATTTGACGTCTTCAGCACTCAGCTCGCGGCTCGGCTTGAAATAATCGGTGGTATGAAACTTCACCTGCGGGTGCAGTTTGAACACGTACGTCAGACCATCAGTGCTGACTTCCCAGCTATCGGCCAGGCTCGGGATGACCTTGCCGCTGGCGGTGTCGAAATCCACCAGACGGTTCATCAGCACATCGGCCGAGGCATTAGTGGTCGTCAGCGAGTTGTACTGCACCACGTCGAACCCTTCAGGGCTGGCCTCGGTACACACGCTCAGCGCGGCGGCCTGGGCGAGGGGGCTCAGCAGGAGCGGGACGAGCAACAGGGGTAGGGCAGCGAGGCGCATGGTCGGTTTCCTTTACAGATCGAAGGCCCATCTGCAAGTGCAGTCTGGAAAAGTCCTACCCTAGAGCTCTGAATTGCAAATGACTATCCCCTTTTTGCATTTTCAGGCGCAGTCTTGTGCGGTTTCGAGCACCGATGGCGAGATGAAAAGTCTGAAAGGCCTGTAGGGGCGGATTTCTGCGACGAGTGGTCAAAACCGGCCGCAGCCTTTGCCCAAGGCGTCTGCGGCGGAAAAAATCGCCCTTTTGCCGATTGATTGCACACCGATTGTTGTTGCACCCCAGTCTTTCTGGTATAAAGCAGCGCTCTTTTCTAGGGGCCCGGTTCCTTCACTGTAGGTGTAGCCGGTAAGACCTCTAAAGAAACGCGGCGCCTGGCGCCAAATGACTGAGAGATTAAGCGGCCAACCCATGCCGGGTTGGGCATGTGGTTTTAGAGGGCTGAGGCATGTCGAGAGTATGTCAAGTTAGCTTTTTGGGTGAGGTGACTGGGTATAACATTTCCGACGCAAACAACTAAACCCGTCTTCGTTTCCTGCCGAACCTGCAGCATCACCGCTTCTGGGTTGAAGAAGAGAAACGTTTTGTGCGTCTGCGCGTATCTGCCAAAGGCATGCGTATCATCGACAAGCGTGGCATCACTGTCGTGCTCGCCGAACTTCGCCGCGATGGCAAGATTTAAGGGAGCTAATCATGCGTGAATTGATTCGTTTGATCTCGAGCGCCGGTACTGGTCACTTCTACACTACCGACAAGAACAAGCGTACTACTCCGGACAAAATCGAGATCAAGAAATATGATCCGGTTGTTCGCAAGCACGTGATGTACAAGGAAGGCAAAATCAAGTAATTGATTTTTCCTGACTTACGAAAAAGGCCCGTATCTTACGATACGGGCCTTTTTTGTTTGTCCGTGTCTGGACAGTGCTCACAGGTCAGCCGCAATCCAGATGAGTGATTTTCAGATCCAGATCGGTCTGGATGCGCAAGCGATTGTTCTGGTGCTGGCGATCAAGCGAGTTGACCACCACGCTGGTGGCGCGCGCCTGCTTGCGAACCTCTTCTTTGACGGCAAACGTCAGAAACTGGCCTATAAATTCCTGCGCCCAGCGTGTGTTGCAGCGCTGAGATGACGGTTCGCCCTGGGCTGATGCCTGCGCGGCGAGCAGCAGCACGCCGGTCAGGATGCCGGTTTTCAGATACTTGATCATTGGAGTCGCTTCCTTGTGATTGATGCTGTCGAGCCTCTTTGTTCGAGACCGGTTGCAGCATCCGGCACAATCCACGACGACGTGCAGTAGTTATTTATATCGTTAAGGATCCGGGTCGACAAAAGGCGTTGACCTGTCTGGTAGCTATCGTCACCGCCTGTGTCGAATCAGGCCTTTTGTTCAAAAATCACATAAATCTTGCGGCAAGCCTCCAGCACTTCCCAGGTCCCGCGAAACCCAGCCGGAATCACAAAGCGATCGCCCACCCGTAAGGTCTTGGCATTGCCATCGCTGTCACGCAATACCGAAACCCCCTGCAGAATCTCGCAGTATTCATGCTCGGTGTAATTCACCGTCCACTGACCTACTGCGCCTTCCCACACGCCAACGCCCATCTGTCCGCAAGGGCTGTCGTATTGATGAAACACCGCCTGCTCAGGGTCACCTTTGAGCACTTTCGCCGGGTCCGGGCGATAGCGCTCGGCTTCGCTGCTGGCGAGGCTGATGTCGACGACGTTCTGGATGTTCATTGTTGTTTTCTCCGCTAATGACGGCGCGTTGGCTGGAATGGCCCAAAGTCTATGTTTATTAAAATGAACACCGCAAGGCCGTATGGCCAGCTTATGTCAAATATATTGAA
This sequence comes from Pseudomonas sp. NPDC079367, assembly GCF_044542195.1. Taxonomy (NCBI): domain Bacteria; kingdom Pseudomonadati; phylum Pseudomonadota; class Gammaproteobacteria; order Pseudomonadales; family Pseudomonadaceae; genus Pseudomonas; species Pseudomonas sp. NPDC079367. The sequence goes on along the minus strand of NZ_JBITTW010000048.1, from coordinate 30,771 downwards.
ACAAACCCGGTCGCTGGTTTAGGGTGGCGGGTGCCTCGGGCCGAAAGTGCAGGCTGGCCGGGCAGAATTCTTGAACAGCGCCGCAGTGCTTGCGGTGCTCGTATTCAATAAGAGGAGGACACCCGAATGACCACCCTGACTCGTGCCGACTGGGAACAACGCGCCCGCGATCTGAAAATCGAAGGCCGCGCCTTCCTGAACGGCGAATACACCGACGCCGTCTCCGGTGAAACTTTCGAATGCATCAGCCCGGTCGATGGCCGTCTGCTCGGCAAGATTGCCAGCTGTGATGCCGCCGATGCTGACCGTGCCGTCGAAAACGCCCGTGCTACGTTCAATTCCGGTGTCTGGTCGCGCCTGGCGCCGACCAAACGCAAAGCCACCATGATCCGCTTCGCCAGCCTGCTCAAGCAGCATGCCGAAGAGCTGGCACTGCTGGAAACCCTCGACATGGGCAAGCCGATCAGCGATTCGCTGTACATCGACGTGCCGGGCGCGGCGCAGGCGTTGAGCTGGAGCGGTGAAGCGATCGACAAGATCTACGACGAAGTCGCCGCGACCCCCCATGACCAGTTGGGTCTGGTGACTCGTGAGCCCGTTGGGGTGGTCGGCGCTATCGTGCCGTGGAACTTCCCGTTGATGATGGCCTGCTGGAAACTCGGCCCGGCGCTGTCGACCGGTAACTCGGTGATCCTCAAACCGTCGGAAAAATCGCCGCTGACGGCCATCCGCATTGCTGCGCTGGCCGTTGAAGCCGGGATTCCGAAAGGCGTGCTCAACGTGCTGCCGGGCTACGGCCACACTGTCGGCAAGGCGCTGGGTCTGCACAATGATGTCGATACGCTGGTGTTTACCGGTTCGACCAAGATTGCCAAGCAGTTGATGGTCTACGCCGGCGAATCGAACATGAAGCGTGTCTGGCTGGAAGCCGGTGGCAAGAGCCCGAACATCGTCTTCGCCGATGCGCCGGACCTGCAGGCCGCCGCTGAATCCGCTGCCAGCGCCATCGCTTTCAACCAGGGCGAAGTGTGCACCGCCGGTTCGCGTCTGCTGGTCGAGCGTTCGATCAAGGACAAATTCCTGCCGATGGTGATCGAAGCGCTGAAAACCTGGAAGCCCGGCAATCCGCTCGACCCGGCGACCAACGTCGGCGCTCTGGTCGATACCCAGCAGATGAACACCGTGCTGTCGTACATCGAGTCCGGCCATAGCGATGGTGCCAAACTGGTCGCCGGCGGCAAGCGCATCCTCCAGGAAACCGGCGGCACCTACGTCGAGCCAACCATTTTTGATGGTGTGAGCAATGCGATGAAGATTGCCCAGGAAGAGATTTTCGGCCCGGTGTTGTCGGTGATCGCTTTCGATAGCGCCGAAGAAGCCATCCAGATCGCCAACGACACGCCATACGGCCTGGCCGCAGCGGTATGGACCCAGGACATCTCCAAGGCGCATCTGACCGCCAAGGCCCTGCGCGCCGGCAGCGTGTGGGTCAACCAGTACGATGGCGGCGACATGACCGCCCCGTTCGGTGGCTTCAAACAGTCGGGCAACGGTCGCGACAAATCGCTGCATGCGTTCGACAAGTACACCGAACTGAAGGCGACGTGGATCAAGCTGTAAGCTGATCAGGGAGTCTGGTTGGCTCAGGCTCCCGAACCATACAGAGATCCCCTGTGGGAGCGGGCTTGCTCGCGAAGGCGGTTTATCAGTCAGCAGATCTGCTGGATGTGAAACCGTATTCGCGAGCAAGCCCGCTCCCACACTGGTTTTGTGGTGCACATAAAACAATCCACAGGAGCGTGGAACATGCGGTGGGCGACGTATTTCGCCGTGTTGGCGTCTGTCTTGAGTGTCGGCCTGGCCCTGGGGGTCAGCATGCCGCTGGTGTCGTTGCGTCTGGAGGGCTGGGGCTACGGCTCGTTCGCCATCGGTGTGATGGCAGCCATGCCGGCAATCGGTGTGCTGCTGGGGGCGAAGATTTCCAGCCATCTCGCCGCGTATTTCGGCACGGCGAACCTGATGCGTCTGTGCCTGTGGGCCGGGGCACTGTCGATCGGCCTGTTGGCGCTGCTGCCGAGTTATCCGATCTGGTTGCTGCTGCGCCTGCTGATCGGGGTGATCCTGACCATCGTGTTCATCCTCGGCGAGAGCTGGATCAATCAACTGGTGGTCGAGCAGTGGCGCGGACGTCTGGTAGCGCTGTATGGCAGCAGCTATGCGCTGAGTCAACTGTCTGGCCCGTTGCTGCTCGGGGCGCTTGGCACCGAGCATGATTACGGTTTCTGGGTCGGGGTCGGTCTGCTGACGCTCTCGCCTTTCTTGCTGTTGGGGCGCAGCGGCGCGCCGAGCAGTGAGGCCAACAGCGTGACCTTTGGCGATCTGTGGGGCTTTGCCTGCGAGTTGCCGGCGATTGCCTGGGCGGTGTCGTTGTTCGCCGCGTTCGAGGCGATGATCCTGACGTTGCTGCCGGTGTATTGCCTGCAACAGGGGTTCACCGCCGAAATCGCTCTGGCCATGGTCAGCACCGTGGTGGTCGGCGATGCGCTGCTGCAATTGCCGATTGGCGCGTTGGCCGATTATCTGTCGCGGCGCACGCTGTTCGCCGGGTGCGCGGTGGTGTTGATGCTGTCGAGCCTGGCCATTCCGATGTTGCTCGACACGCTGCTGATCTGGCCGTTGTGGGTGCTGTTCGGCGCCAGTGCCGGCGGCTTGTTTACCTTGTCACTGATTCTGATTGGCGAGCGTTATCGAGACGATGCGCTGGTGCGTGCCAATGCGCATATCGCCCAGTTGTGGGGTGTCGGCTGTCTGGTCGGGCCACTGGCGGCGGGGGCGGGCAGTCAGTGGATCAACGGGCATGCATTGCCGCTGTTGATGGCGGCCGGGGCTTTTGGCCTGGTGCTTTTGTTGTTGCGCCAGGGGGCCTTTGGCACAACGCAGACTGCTTGAGAGCAAAAGATCGCAGCCTTCGGCAGCTCCTGCAGTAGGAATGCATATCTCCTGCAGGAGCTGCCGAAGGCTGCGATCTTTTTGCTTTTTACAGCATCCGCTCCAGGCCTACGCTGGTGCTGAACCACGAGTTGAAGCGCCGCCACCAGCTCCCCGGTTCCTTGGTCAGCGTGTGCATCTGGCCGTTGTCTTCGGTGACCCAGACGACCTGGCCGTCCTCCAGTTTCGCCTGATAACTCAGGGTCGGCGCCATGCCTTGCAGCGCCAGTGCGCGCACGTGTTCGGCCAGTTCCGGGCTGTCGACCAGCACGCCGACCTCGGTGTTCCACAGCACCGAGCGCGGGTCAAAATTGAACGAGCCGATAAACGATTTGCGCCGGTCGAAGATCATCGCCTTGCTGTGCAGGCTGGAATCCGAACCGCGAAACGACTTGCTGTAGAACACCCGCGGGCCGCTGCCATAGTTATCCCCAGGCTGGCGGCGCAGTTCATAGAGTTTCACCCCGTGTTCAAGCAGAGCCTTGCGATAGGGCGCGTAACCGCCGTGCACCGCCGGCACGTCGGTGGCCTCCAGCGAATTGGTCAGCAGGTTCACGGAGACCCCGGCATCGGCGCGCCCGGTCAGGTAGACCAGCCCCGGCTGACCGGGCACGAAGTACGCGGAAATCATGATCAGCTCTTTGCTGACACCGGTCAGTTCCGGCGCCAGTTGCGTGGTCAGCAGCAGGTGGGGATCAGGCTCGCCTTTGGACAGCACCTTGCTCGGCGCATCCCACAAGGCCTGATTCCACGCCCAGATCAGCTCTTTGCGCCAGATGTCCATGCGCGGATCGGTGGTGAATTTCATCAGCTGCTGATACAGCCCGTGGTTCTGCTTGCGGGTTTCTTCCAGCGACTCTTCCAGGCGCGTGCGGGTGTTTTGCAGGTCGGCGGCGGTCGGTTGGCTGGAGAGAAATTCCTCGATCGGCTTGCTCAGCGCGCTGTTCCAGTACTGGTCGAAACTGTGCCCGAGCTGCTCGGCGACCGGGCCGATGCTGAGCATGTCGATGTCGGTGAAATTCAGATTGGGTTCGGCGTCGAAATATTCATCGCCCAGATTGCGCCCGCCGACGATGGCGGCGCTGTTGTCCGCCAACCACAGCTTGTTGTGCATGCGCCGGTGCTGCACGGACAGATTGAACAGTCGCCCGGCCGCGCGTGTTACGCCGGTGCTGCGCCCCAGGTGCAATGGATTGAACAGGCGGATCTGAATCTGCGGATGCGCTGCCAGGGTCGCGATGATCTGGTCGAGGCCGTCGCTGGTGGTGTCATCGAGCAGGATGCGCACGCGCACGCCACGGTCGGCCGCCTTCAGCACTTCCTCCACCAGCATCCGCGTGCTGATGCCGTCATGGACGATGTAGTACTGCAAGTCGAGGCTGACCTGAGCATGGCGAATCAGCTCGGCCCGGGCGGTAAAGGCCTCGCCGCTATCGGAGAGCAGGCGAAACCCCGATTGCCCTTGGTAGGGCGCGGCCTGAGCCTGAATTGAACGGCCGAAGCTGGATTGCGACGCCGGCAGGGCCTGGCTCGGTTCGCGCGGTACATCAAGGCTGGCGCAGCCGCTGAGGAACGAGGCGAGTATCAGTAAAGCGAGTAGGGGCTGTCTGAAGCTCACGTAGGATCGTTCCGGTTGGCGGTTGAGGTCGGCATTTTTGACGCCGGGCGCGCAAAAAAGGTCAGTCGGCCTCAGCGAGTAATTTGATTGCCGCAGCGCCGACCTTGCGCACCGCTTCTTCGATCTGCGCTGTTGGCTTGGCAGCGTAGTTCATCCGCAAACAATTGCGGTATTTGCCCGAGGCGGAAAAGATGCTGCCGACGGCAATCTGTACGCCTTGATCGTGCAGCGCACGATTCAGTTTCAGGGTGTCGAAACCCTCCGGCAGTTCCACCCAGAGCATGAAGCTGCCCTGCGGGCGACTGGCGCGAGTGCCGGCGGGAAAGTAGCGGGTCACCCAGTCGATCATCGCGTCACGATTGCGCTGGTACTGCATGCGCATGCGCCGCAGGTGCGGCTCGAAATGGCCGGCCTTGATGAACTCGGCAATCGCGATCTGCGGCTGCGGTGCGGTCGATCCGGTGCTGATGTATTTCATGTGCAGCACCCGCTCCAGATATCGGCCGGGCGCCACCCAGCCGATGCGCAGCCCCGGCGCCAGGGTCTTGGAGAACGAGCTGCAGAGCAACACGCGGCCGTCTTCGTCGAAGGATTTGATCGTGCGCGGGCGCGGGTAGGTGTAGGCCAGTTCGCCATACACGTCGTCCTCGATGATGGCCACGTCGAAACGCTGGGCCAGGGTCAGCAAGGCGCGTTTGCGCGACTCGGGCATGACGTAACCGAGGGGGTTGTTGCAGTTGGGAGTGAGCTGAATGGCCTTGATCGGCCATTGCTCCAGAGCCAGTTCAAGCGCGTCGAGGCTGATGCCAGTGAGTGGGTCGGTGGGAATCTCCAGGGCTTTCATGCCCAGGCCTTTGAGGGTCTGCATGGCGCCGTGGAAGCTGGGCGAATCCACCGCGACGATGTCGCCCGGTTCACAGATCGCGTGGATGCTGGTCGACAGCGCTTCGTGGCAGCCAGTGGTGATCACCAGATCGCTGGGGCTCAACTGACAGCCGGAGTCGAGCATCAGTCGTGCGATCTGCTCGCGCAGTTCGAGGTTGCCATGAATATTGTCGTAATACAGGCCGGGCATATCCTGCCGGCGGCTGATTCGCGCCAGTCCCCGCAGCAGCGGTTTCATCGTTGGCGAGCCAACATCAGGCATGCCGCGCCCCAGTTGCACGACGTCTTTGCGTGGCACGGCGCGGATCAATTCCAGCACCTGGTCCCACTGCGAAATTTCCACTGGCCGCTGCGCCGGGCGGCCGATCGCAGGCAATTCCGGCAGCTCGCGACCGACCGGCACGAAATAGCCGGACTTGGGTTTTGGCGTGGCCAGACCGCTGTCTTCAAGCACGCGATAGGCCTGCTGCACGGTGCTCAGGCTCACGCCGTGTTCGACGCTCAAGGCACGCACCGACGGCAAGCGGTCGCCGGGACGATAAAAGCCTTGCTCGATGCGAGTGCCGAGCAATTCGGCGAGGTTTACATACAGAGTCATGGCGGCCTCGGTGCGTCTTGATGGAAACCAGTACAGATGCGGAAAAAAACAATCATTCAGTGAACCATTCCACGAATCTGTATGGATTTAATACAGCTTCGTTGCGTCTGTAACGGTTTTGCCCGCCCCCGCATCATGGAATCTCTGGCTACCCAAGTAAACAGGAGCAACAAAAATGAACGGCTTGAGCGATGTGCGGCTGACGTTACACAGTCAGGAACTGGCGGCAGGGCAGAAGGACAGCGCGCGCAATCTGCTGCGCAACGCACCGTCCGGCCTGAGTCGCTGGGGTCTGTTCTGGCATCGTCTGCACACGCGCAAGGCGTTGTTGGGATTGACGGCGGAGCAGCTCAAGGATGTCGGGCTGACGCGGGAGCAGGCGCGGGAGGAGGGGTTGAAACCATTTTGGCGGATCTGAATACCACAGATCGTTCCCACGCGGAGCGTGGGAACGATCCTGATTCGTCAGACCAACTCTTTCAGCCGATGCCACAACATCCCCAACGCCAACAACGGCGAGCGCAAATGCTTGCCGCCGGGGAAGGTGATGTGCGGCACCTTGGCGAACAGATCAAAGCCACCGCCCTGTTGCCCGCTGATCGCCTCGGCCAGCAGCTTGCCCGCCAAGTGGGTGGCATTCACGCCGTGCCCGGAATAGGCCTGGGCGTAATACACATTCGGCTGATCGGCGAGCCGGCCAATCTGCGGCAAGCGGTTGGCGCCAATGCCAATCATCCCGCCCCACTGATAATCGATCTTCACCCCAGCGAGTTGCGGGAATACCTCAAGCATCTTCGGCTGCATATAAGCGGCGATGTCTTTCGGATCGCGCCCCGAATAATGGCAGGCGCCGCCGAACAACAAGCGTCGATCCGCTGACAGTCGGTAATAATCCAGGGCGACACGCTGGTCGCAGACCGCCATGTTCTGCGGCAGCAGGTCGTGGGCCTGAGCTTCGCTCAACGGCTCGGTGGCGATGATGTAGCTGCCTGCGGGCAAAACCTTGCCGCTCAATTGCGGATTCAGATCGTTGAGATAGGCATTGCAGCCCAGCACCAGGGTCTTGGCCCGCACCGAGCCATGTGCCGTGTACACCTTTACTTCGGGGCCGTAATCGATACGGGTCACTGCCGAACGCTCGAACAACTGCACGCCCAACTGCTGCGCTGCTGCCGCTTCGCCCAGCGCCAGATTCAGCGGGTGCAGATGCCCGGAACCCATGTCGATCAAGCCGCCCACGTAGCGCTTGGAACCGACCACCGTGTGCATTTCACTGGCCTGCAACAGACGGGTTTCGTAGCGGTAACCGAGGCCGCGCAACTCTTCGGCGTCTTCGGCAAAACCGTCGAGATCGGAAGGCTTGTTGGCGAGGTCGCAGTAGCCCCACGTCAAGTCGCAGGCAATGCTGAAACGTTCAACGCGCTGACGCACAATCTCCACGGCTTCAAGGCCCATGAGCTTCATCTCGCGCACGCCATCGGCGCCTATGACATTGGCGAACTGATCGAGGCCATGACCGACACCGCGAATCAGTTGTCCGCCATTGCGACCGCTGGCGCCCCAGCCGATCCTGTGCGCTTCCAGCAACACCACGCTGAAACCGCGCTCGGCCAGTTCCAGTGCCGTGTTCAACCCGGAAAAGCCGCCACCGACCACACACACGTCAGCCACCACCTCGCCCTGTAGCAAGGGATAGTCGGGCTGCGGCAGGCTGCTGGCGGCGTAGTAAGAGGCAACGTGGGGTTGGCTCGCGATGATCTGGGCGCGGGCGGTCATGGGCATCATCCAACGGCTGAGTGTCGAAAAAATTTGACGGAGCATAAGCCGCACGCCCGAACGTGAGCAACATCGGTCGGGCTGCGGTGTCTGGATGCGGGCTTTTGCGGCACAATCATCAGCCCGCCACTGTGGTTACTGTTTCGATGAGCTGCAACAGCCAGAAAATCCGCGCTCTGCGTCAGCAGATCCCCACGTTCGAATGCGTGCCGGGCTGCCACGACTGCTGCGGGCCGGTGACAACTTCGCCAGAGGAGATGGCTCGGCTGCCGCGCAAGACCCGCGCCGAGCAGGATGCGGCCCTCGAAGAGCTCAACTGTGTGCACCTGGGACCCAATGGCTGCACGGTGTATGAAGAGCGGCCGCTGATCTGTCGACTCTTCGGTACCACCAAGACCTTGCCGTGCCCGAACGAGCGGCGCCCGCTGGAGTTGATACATCCGAAGGTGGAAAAGCAGATCTTCGAGTACATGGCGGCGAACCGGCAGGTGTTGGTTTAAGTGATCGTTCCCACGCTCTGCGTGGGAATGCAGCCGGGGACGCTCTGCGTCTCAAAGGCCGAACGCGGAGCGTCCGAAGAGGCATTCCCACGCAGAGCATGGGAACGATCATTGCGGTGATCAATCCGGAATCGGCAGGCACAGGCTCTCTTTCACCTCTTCCATCACGATATAACTCTTCGACTCGCGCACATGCGGCAGCTTCAACAGAATGTCGCCGAGCAATTTGCGATACGAGGCCATCTCGGAAATCCTCGCCTTCACCAGATAGTCGAAATCTCCTGAGACCAAATGACATTCCAGCACATGCGGCAGCTTCAGCACCGCGCGTCTGAATTCTTCGAATGTGTCGCCGGATTTGTAGTCGAGACTGATCTCGACGAACACCAGCAGGCTACCCTTCAAATGCTGCGGATTGAGCCGGGCGTTGTAGCCCATGATGATCCCTTCGCGCTCCAGACGCCGCACGCGCTCGGTGCACGGGGTGGTGGAGAGGCCGACCTTTTCCCCCAGCTCGGTAAACGAAATACGCCCGTCGGCCTGCAGGATTCGCAGGATGTTGCGGTCGATCTTGTCCAGCTCACGTTTGGTCTGGGTGTTGGTACGCATAGGGGATGCGCCTCCGTGAAAAGGGTTTTTGCCGAGAATTGTCGCCAAATATAGGCGCTTATATAGTGAAAAGCACTGGCATTTCTTTTTTACACTGCGCCCATCATTGCTCTAACAAACAGTTCGGCGGAAAGCCGCGATGAGGGATTGAAAATGCGCGTCATGGTCTTGGGTAGCGGCGTCATCGGTACCGCCAGTGCTTACTATCTGGCGCGTGCCGGGTTTGAAGTGGTGGTGGTCGACCGGCAGCCCGCTGCGGCCATGGAGACCAGTTTCGCCAACGCCGGCCAGGTCTCGCCGGGCTATGCCTCGCCGTGGGCCGCGCCGGGCGTGCCGCTCAAGGCGATCAAGTGGCTGCTGCAACGCCACGCGCCATTGGCGATCAAGGCTACCGCCGACATCGATCAGTACCTGTGGATGGCGCAAATGCTGCGCAACTGCACCGCCAGCCGTTACGCGGTTAACAAGGAACGCATGGTGCGTCTGTCCGAGTACAGTCGCGACTGCCTCGACGAATTGCGCGCCGAAACCGGCATTGCCTACGAAGGTCGCAGCCTCGGCACCACGCAGTTGTTCCGCACCCAGGCGCAACTCGATAACGCCGCCAAGGACATCGCTGTGCTGAAAGAGTCCGGCGTGCCGTTTGAGGTTCTTGATCGCGCCGGCATCGCACGCGTCGAACCGGCGCTGGCAGGCGTGACCGACATTCTCGCCGGCGCGCTGCGTCTGCCCAATGACCAGACCGGCGACTGCCAGATCTTCACCACCCGTCTCGCCGAAATGGCGCGCAAGCTCGGCGTGGAATTCCGTTTCGGCCAGGACATCCAGAAACTCGACTACGCCGGTGATCGCATCAACGGCGTTTGGATCGACGGCAAGCTGGAGACCGCTGACCGTTACGTGCTGGCGCTCGGCAGCTACTCGCCACAACTGCTCAAACCGCTGGGTATCAAGGCTCCTGTGTATCCACTCAAGGGCTATTCGCTGACCGTGCCGATCACCAATCCGGATATGGCGCCGACGTCGACCATTCTCGACGAGACCTACAAGGTCGCGATCACCCGTTTCGATAACCGCATCCGCGTTGGCGGCATGGCCGAGATTGCCGGTTTTGACCTGTCGCTGAACCCGCGTCGGCGCGAAACCCTGGAGATGATCGTCAACGACCTTTATCCTCAGGGCGGCAATCTGGCCGAAGCGAGTTTCTGGACCGGCCTGCGTCCGACCACGCCGGACGGTACGCCGATCGTTGGCGCAACACCGTTCAAGAATCTGTTTCTCAATACCGGCCACGGTACGCTCGGCTGGACCATGGCCTGCGGTTCCGGCCGTTTGCTAGCCGACCTGATGGCGAAGAAAAAGCCCCAGATCAGCGCCGAAGGCCTCGATATTTCCCGTTACGGCAACCAGACCCAGGAGTCCGCAAAACATGTCAATCCAGCGCCAGCTCACCAATGAGCGCATGAGCCAGATCGTCAGCCACAATGGCACTGTGTATCTGGCCGGGCAGGTCGGCGACGACTTCGACGCCGGAATTGAACAGCAGACCCGCGACGTACTGGCCAACATCGAACGTCTGCTCGATCTGGCCGGCACGGACAAGCAGCACCTGTTGTCGGCGACGATCTACCTGAACGACATCCAAGCGCACTTCGCCGGGATGAACGCGGTGTGGGACCATTGGCTGCCAAAAGGCGCCGCGCCGGCCCGCGCCACCGTCGAAGCGAAAATGGCCAAGCCGAGCATTCTGGTGGAGATCTCCATCGTCGCCGCGCTGCCATAACGTTTTAAAGATCCCTCTCCCGGTGCTGTTGGTGGTCCATACCGTCAGCCAGCGCCGGTTTTTCTTCCCATGACCGCCCAGAAGTCTGCCGCCATGCGTCCTGCCCGTGCCCTGATCGACCTTCAAGCCCTGCGTCACAACTACCGAATAGCCCGCGAAGTCACCGGCGCCAAGGCGCTCGCGGTGATCAAGGCGGACGCTTATGGCCATGGCGCGGTACGTTGCGCCCAGGCGCTGGAAGCCGAGGCGGACGGCTTTGCCGTGGCCTGCATCGAAGAAGCACTGGAGCTGCGCGCTGCCGGGATTCGTGCGCCGGTACTGTTGTTGGAGGGCTTCTTCGAAGCTGACGAGCTGGCGTTGATCGTCGAGCATGATTTCTGGTGCGTGGTGCATTCGCTGTGGCAGCTCGAAGCGATCGAGCAGGCAGTCCTGAGCAAACCGATCACGGTATGGCTCAAGCTCGATTCCGGCATGCACCGCGTCGGCCTGCATCCGAAAGATTATCCAGCGGCCTATCAGCGTCTGCTGGCCAGCGGCAAGGTGGCGAAAATCGTGTTGATGAGCCACTTCGCCCGCGCTGATGAACTGCACGCGCAGAGCAGCGCCGAGCAGGTCGCGGTGTTCGAAACGGCACGTCAGGGCCTGGCGGCGGAAGTCAGCCTGCGCAACTCGCCAGCCGTGCTCGGTTGGCCAGACATCAAAAGTGACTGGGTACGCCCGGGCATCATGCTCTACGGCGCGACGCCGTTCGAAGAAGCCAACGCCTTCGCCGAACGCCTGCAACCAGTCATGACCCTCGAATCGAACGTCATCAGCGTGCGTGAATTGCCGGCCGGCGAACCGATCGGCTATGGCGCCAGATTTATCACCGACAAGCCGATGCGCATCGGCGTGGTCGCCATGGGTTACGCCGACGGCTACCCGCGCCAAGCCCCGACCGGCACACCCGTATTGGTGGCCGGCAAACCCAGCCGCCTGCTGGGGCGTGTGTCGATGGACATGCTCTGCATCGACCTGACCGACGTGCCGGAAGCGGGCCTCGGTTCTACTGTCGAGCTGTGGGGCAAAAATATCCTCGCCAGCGACGTAGCGAAATGGGCCGAGACTATTCCGTATCAGATCTTCTGCAACCTGAAACGGGTGCCAAGGCTCTATTCCGAGGGTTGACGCCGCTGCGGGGGCCAAGTGTTGTAAATACTGAACGCTGTCGCCATGATAACGCTCAATATTCTTACAACATCAGGAGGCTCCTGCCTTGGACGTCGGTGAACGACTGCAATCGATCCGCAAGCTCAAAGGGCTTTCCCAGCGTGAACTCGCCAAACGCGCGGGCGTCACCAACAGCACCATTTCGATGATCGAAAAGAACAGCGTCAGCCCATCGATCAGTTCGCTGAGAAAGGTGCTCGGCGGGATTCCCATGTCGATGGTTGAGTTCTTTTCCGAAGAGATCCTGCAGGACCAACCGACTCAGATCGTCTACAAGGCCAACGAGCTGATCGACATCTCCGACGGCGCCGTGACCATGAAACTGGTCGGCCGCGCGCACCCTAGCCGCGCCATCGCCTTCCTCAATGAAATCTATCCGCCGGGCGCCGACACCGGCGAAGAAATGCTCACCCACGAAGGCGAGGAAACCGGGATTCTGGTTGAAGGTCGCCTGGAGCTGGTGGTGGGGCTGGAAACTTTTATTCTCGAAGCTGGCGACAGCTACTATTTTGAAAGTACCAAGCCGCATCGTTTCCGTAATCCGTTCGACGTTCCGGCGCGACTAATCAGCGCAGCCACGCCGGCGAATTTCTAAGCAAGAGGCGCCAGGCCATTGCGGCGAAGGCACCCGGACCGTTTTACCGATGGGCAACAAGACCCCTTTAACCATGGGGTTGTTTCAGTACAGCGACCTACCCGCTATACTTGCGCCCGCCTGCGAACCGTGGCCGCAGGCGTGAATAGCCACCATTGAGGGTGAACGCGTGAACCTAATTATGAAAATGCTGGCCGCACCAGCAACCGTACTGGCCCTCTGGGCTGTCAGCGCTCAAGCTGCGACGAATGACGATATTGCCAAACGCCTCGAGCCCGTCGGCCAGGTGTGTGTTCAAGGGCAGGAATGCAAAGGCATGGAAGTGGCTGCGACCGCTGGCGGTGGCGGCGGGGCGAAGGCACCTAAAGATGTGATTGCCAAGCACTGCAACGCTTGCCACGGCACAGGCCTGCTGGGCGCGCCGAAAATCGGCGACAAGGCCGCCTGGAAAGAGCGCGCCGATCATCAGGGTGGCCTGGACGGCATCCTTGCCAAGGCCATCACCGGCATCAACGCCATGCCGCCAAAAGGCACCTGCGCCGATTGCTCCGATGAAGAGCTCAAAGGTGCGATCAAAGAGATGTCCGGTCTGTAATCAGCGGCGCCTTCGAAAAAACCCGTCTTCGGACGGTTTTTTTTGTGCCTGCAATATCACTGCATGTTCTTCGTGATATAGGCGCCGGCGGAATTGAGCACCGCTTTGTACACAGCGTAAGCATCGGTATCTTCCGGCATTTTTTGCTCGCAACGCCCTCCCGATATCTGCCTCAGATCACATCCCGGGATCGACATGATGAGGGGAGAGTGAGTGGCGGTGATGAATTGCCCAAGGCTTTGAAGCGGTGTTGAACAGCGTCTCCATCGCTTCACCGTGCGACAGGCGACACCCCTCTGAAGATTCTATCGACGGATACCTTCACGCCAATCATGGTTATGCCGAGCCTTATCGAACTCGTACTGGCTATGGTGAAAATTCCGATATAGCCAAGACAGGCAATGAGGCGCTCGCCAAACAGTTCCGGTGTTGCAGTGGCGCTGAATAAAATGACCGATACCGTCCCCGCCGAGATGGCCAGTTCCGGCCAGAAGGACTGTATGGTGCTCTCTTTCTGGTACTTGTAACGCGCTCGTACGGTGTCCTTCAGATAATCGCAACTTTTGGAAAGTTGAATTTTCGCCTCGTGGCTGGATAGTTTGAAAATATCAATGAGCGACCCCTTATATAATTCTTCGTTGGACATTTCTGCTTCATATAGACGTTGGATCAAGGGCTTGGCAAACCTCAACTGCACACACGTTAATAAAACAATAAAAGCGATGGGCAGGAAAAAGTAGACGTTTTGCCTAAGCAGAATATAAGCTGCGGAAAACGCCAAAATGCAGGAGCCGAAAAGGTGGATTGCGTCATGAATGACGGAGGCAATTTTTTCGGCATCTTCCTTTATCATTGTTACGCGAGAGCATAATGGAGGCGGCCGTTCATCATGCACAATGAAGTTGATAAGGATAAAGCGAGATCTCACTTCCATCAGCGTTGCCAAGGAGCTGCCCAGAGTTTGCATTGTCAGCTTGGCTAAAAGAACTGCGATAAGAACAATATAAAACTCAGCGCTAATAGCGCCGGCGATGAGAGCAGTCAGGCTTTTGGCGACGACTGATGGTATTAGCAATTGACATACGGCGGCTAAAGTTAGGCAAATTACCGAAAGGACAAAAACGATCAGGTTTTTTCGCACGCATATAAACATAGTCAATGGCCCTCACGCTGTAGCCCGTAACTGCGAATCCGACTACGTCTGTAAGATGCCTCTCTGCTCGAGTAATAGATGGATATCAGTGACATCACCGGACTGAGCACGCGCTCAAGGTAGATGGTTGAGGCAAGAATAGCGCCTATATTCGAATCGCCGGTACTGAGCAGATGTGCCGCAACCAATAATAAAACCACAATCGCTATCAGGTAACATGAGCTTGAAATTGATTCGAAAGTCGATGCTTTGAGGTTTGAACGAAAAGCGAGGCGTTCGATGTTTTTTATACTGAGCTTGACCCTGTCGGTATAGGGTGTTGAATTGTATAAATGCTCGCAGATGGTGCCAACTGTTACGGTATTCTCTTGAACATAATCAGCAAAAAGTGAACTGCTGTTTCTTCGAGTTAGAACATATGTTGCAGTGGCATAAAGGAGGCCGCTAAGCGGCGCGAGTGCCAGAAGTGGATGGTAGTGGGCAGTCACCCAGAGCGCAGCGATGATGATGCAGCAGTTCAGTGATACATCAAAATAAATTGAATGATATAGATACATCGAGCCATCAACGTCGCCATCGATCAGTTCGATCTGCTCGCCTGGTTTTTGCGTGTGCTCGACATGTTTGTCTAGCAAGTGAGTCAGTATCATTTTTTTCAAGGTATACCTTGTGCTCGCAATGGTCCTCTGCAAGTAGATATTGGCTGTCAGTTTTAGGGGGGGAGTGGCGATAATGAACAGCGAGGCGCTGGCGAGCGTATATAAATACAAGTTGTCGCCGGCAAGATAAGAATTAACTGCGTTGCCGATAAGATAAGGTGATGCGCTCGTAAGGATCGAAATGCCCAGGCCGAAGCAGCAAAGTACCAGATTTTTTTTCATTGGGGGTCTCTGCTTCGGATATTAACGGTTAATTTTTCTGAAGAGCATTTTGATCATGTGTTCAATGCTAGCGATGTTTGAAATAAGTTCAATTCAGACGCGTCCGGTAATTTCGCGTGATTGAATTACAGGTGATGTAGGAAAACTAGTTGTACGTGTGTAAGGTGGGTCGCTTGCCGAGCTAGCGCGCTGATTCGCCTTCTGTCGAACCTTTTTCGCGCCAATCGCCTTCCCTCGGAAGTAATTCCCCGGCAATCTCGGTCTACCCCTATCAACGGAACGGGCGGGAGGCTTCAGATGGTGCAGTTGTGTTCGATCGAACAGGCAGTGGACGACGTACTGGCACGCTTGCCTGCGCACATCCACATGGGCCTGCCGCTGGGGCTGGGCAAGCCAAATCACTTCGTCAACGCGCTGTACCGGCGCATCACGGACCTGCCCGAGCGGCAACTGACGATCTATACCGCGCTGTGCCTCGGTCGGCCGAATCTGGGCGATGGCTTGCAGAAGCGCTTCATCGAGCCCTTCGTCGAGCGGGTGTTCGGTGATTATCCGGAGTTCGATTTCCTCGCCGATCTGCAGCGCGACAGCCTGCCCGCCAACATCCGCATCCAGCAGTTCTTCATGCAGCCCGGCAGCCTGCTCAACAGCGCGCCGGCGCAGCAGGATTACGTCAGCAGCAATTACAGCCATGCCGCTCGCGACATCAACGCCGCCGGGCTGAATCTGGTGGCGCAATTGCTCGCCAGCAGCAGCGAACACCCTGATCGCTTAAGCCTGAGCTGCAATCCGGACATCACCCTCGACCTGTTGCCGATGATCGCCAAGCGCCGCGAGGCGGGGGAGACCATTGTGCTGGTCGGCCAGGTGCATACGGATCTGCCGTACATGCCCGGCGATGCGGAAGTCGACATCGACACCTTTGATCTGCTGGTCGACGAGAAGGACAGCAGCACGCTGTTTTCCACGCCGAACATGCCGGTGGGCTTCCAGGATCATTTCATTGGTTTGCACGCCAGTACGCTGGTGCGCGATGGCGGCACGCTGCAGATTGGTATCGGTTCGATGGGTGATGCGTTGACCGCTGCGTTACTTGCTCGTCAGGCCGATAACGCCGGTTATCAGGCGTTGCTCGATGACATCAACCTCAGCCAATGGGCGCGATTGATCCAGCGCGAGGGCGGCACCGCGCCATTTGCCAAAGGCCTTTATGGTTGCAGCGAGATGTTCGTTAACGGCCTGCTGGTGCTGGCGGATGCCGGGATTATTCGGCGCAAGGTCTATCCGGATGTGCCGACGCAGGAGCAGGCCAACGCCGGCACCCTCGACGAAGCTGCCCAGCCTGACGGCGTCTCGGTGCACGGCGGCTTCTTTCTGGGCCCGCGCAGTTTCTATGAACGGCTGCGCGAGTTGCCGCAAAGCAAATTGCTTGAATTCAACATGACCCGCATCAGCTACATCAACGAGTTGTACGGCCAGGAAGAACTCAAGCGCTTGCAGCGCATCGATGCGCGCTTCATCAACACCGTGTTCACCATGACCCTGCTCGGCGCCGGCGTGGCTGATCAACTCGAGGACGGCCGCGTGCTCAGCGGTGTCGGTGGGCAGTACAACTTTGTTGCCCAAGGCCATGCACTGGAAGGCGCGCGATCGATGTTGATCCTGCGCAGCTGGCGCGAGTCCGGCGGCGAGGTCAGCTCCAATATCGTCTGGGATTACGGCCACTGCACGATTCCGCGGCACCTTCGCGACATCGTCGTCACTGAGTACGGCATCGCCGACCTGCGCGGTAAATCCGATGCGGCTGTGATCGAAGCGCTGCTCAATGTCAGCGACTCGCGTTTTCAGCCGGGGCTGATCGAACAGGCGCAGAAGGTTGGCAAGCTGCCAAAGGATTTTCGCATCGATCCACGGTTTGCCGAAAACACGCCGCAACGCTTGCAGGCGATTGCCGCGCGGCACCCGAATCTGTTTCCGGAGTATCCGCTGGGCTGTGATTTCACCGCGATCGAGCGCGATCTGCTGCGCGCGCTGAACTGGCTGAAGAGCAAGTTCAAGCTGACCGAAATTCTGGAATTGGGCAAGGCAGCGCTGGATGCGCCGGAGGCGTCAGCGTTCCCGGAACATCTTGAGCGGATGCAACTGACGAATCCGGAAGGCCTGAAAGATGAGCTGTACCAACGCTTGCTGCTTACCGGCCTGCAAGCCACCGCACAATAAAGGCTCACCGCAAAACCTGTAGGAGCTGCGGCACGCTGCGATCTTTTGATCTGTTTGAAGATCAAGATCAGGATCAAAAGATCGCAGCCTCGTTTCACTCGACAGCTCCTACAGGGGAGCGGTGGTGTGGCGTTACTCGATGAAGGTAACGACGCCATCCTTCAGCGATTGCACGCGAGCCAGCGATTCAACGCGGTAGCCCTGCGAGTCCAGTTCGGCGCGGCCGCCCTGGAAGGACTTCTCGATGACGATGCCCAGACCCGCAACGGTGGCGCCGGCCTGTTTGATGATCGAGATCAGCGCTTGCGAGGCCTTACCGTTGGCCAGGAAGTCGTCGATGATCAGCACGCGGTCGCTGCTGGTCAGGTGGCGTGGGGAGATGGCCACGGTGCTTTCGGTCTTTTTGGTGAACGAATACACGGTCGCCGACAGCAGGTTTTCAGTCAGGGTCAGCGACTGTTGCTTGCGGGCGAAGATCACCGGCACGCCGAGGTTCAGACCGGTCATGATCGCAGGGGCAATCCCTGAGGCTTCGATGGTGACGATCTTGGTGATCCCCGAATCCTTGAACAATGCGGCGAATTCGTCACCGATCAGCTTCATCAGGGCCGGGTCGATCTGGTGGTTCAGGAAAGCGTCGACTTTCAGGACCTGATCGGAAAGCACGATGCCTTCTTCGCGGATTTTTTTGTGCAGTGCTTCCACAACAGCTTCCTCTGTTGGCGCGATGGGCGCCGAAGGTAGATTAAAAAGTAGTCGATTCTAGCGCTTTAACATCGCGCGTATATCGGCCAATGCGCTATTACCACGCACGGCTTTGACTTCAGTCGGGGTGTCGTCGTTGCCTTCCCAGGCCAGATCGTCTGGCGGCAGCTCATCCAGAAAGCGGCTCGGCGCGCAGTCGATGATTTCACCGTACTGCTTGCGCTTGGCAGCGAAGGTGAAGGCCAGGGTCTGGCGGGCGCGTGTGATGCCCACATAGGCCAGGCGGCGTTCTTCTTCGATGGTGTCGGCTTCGATGCTGGAACGGTGCGGGAGGATTTCCTCTTCCATGCCCATGATGAACACGTAGGGAAATTCCAGCCCTTTGGAGGCGTGCAGCGTCATCATTTGCACGCCTTCGGCACCGTCCTCTTCTTCCTGCTGGCGCTCGAGCATGTCACGCAGCACCAGTTTGCCGATGGCGTCCTCGACGGTCATTTCGCCTTCTTCGTCCTTTTCGAGGGTATTTTTCAACGCTTCGATCAGGAACCAGACGTTGCCCATCCGGTAGTCCGCAGCCTTGTCGCTGGAGCTGTTGGTGCGCAGCCAGTTCTCGTAGTCGATGTCCATGACCATGCTGCGCAGCGCCGAGATCGGATCTTCGCCGGCGCACTGCTCGCGCACCTTGTCCATGAAGCGCTTGAAGCGCGCCAGGCGATCGGTGAAGCGGCTGTCGAGATGTTCGCCGAGGCCGATCTCGTCGGTGGCGGCGTACATCGAAATCTTGCGTTCGGTGGCGTAGTTGCCAAGTTTTTCCAATGTGGTCGAGCCGATCTCGCGGCGTGGCACATTGATCACCCGCAGAAAGGCGTTGTCGTCATCCGGGTTAACGATCAGGCGAAAGTAGGCCATCAGGTCCTTCACTTCCTGGCGACCGAAGAAGCTGTTGCCGCCGCTGAGGCGATACGGCACCTGATGGTGCTGCAGCTTCAATTCGATCAGCTTCGCCTGATAGTTGCCGCGATAGAGAATCGCGAAATCGCTGTACGGGCGGTCGGTGCGCAAGTGCAGGCTGAGGATTTCCATGGCCACGCGCTCGGCTTCGGCGTCCTCGTTGCGGCAGCGGATCACGCGGATCTCGTCGCCGTGGCCCATTTCACTCCACAGCTGCTTTTCGAATTCGTGCGGGTTATTGGCGATCAGCACGTTCGCGCAGCGCAGGATTCGGCTGGTGGAGCGATAATTCTGCTCGAGCATCACCACTTTCAAGGACGGATAGTCGTCCTTGAGCAGCATCAGGTTTTCCGGCCGCGCGCCACGCCAGGCGTAGATCGACTGGTCATCGTCGCCGACCACGGTGAACTGGTTGCGCTTGCCGATGAGCATCTTCACCAGCAGGTACTGGCTGGCGTTGGTGTCCTGGTATTCGTCGACGAGCAGGTATCGCACCTTGTTCTGCCACTTTTCGAGAATGTCGGCATGTTCTTCGAAGAGTTTCACCGGCAGCAGGATCAGGTCGTCGAAGTCCACCGCGTTGAACGCCTTGAGCGTGCGCTGATAGTGGGTGTAGACAATGGCGGCGGTCTGCTCTTTCGGGTTACGCGCGTTTTCCAGCGCCTGGGGCGGCAGAATCAGGTCGTTTTTCCAGGCGCCGATCATGTTCTTGATCTCGTCGACGCCGTCGTCGCCTGCGTATTCCTTCTGCATGATGTCGGTCATCAGCGCTTTGACGTCGGTCTCGTCGAAAATCGAGAAACCGGGTTTGTAGCCCAGCCGCGCATGCTCCTTGCGGATGATGTTCAGGCCCAGGTTGTGGAAGGTGCAGACCGTCAGGCCGCGCCCTTCGCCGGCACGCAGCAGGGTGCCGACCCGCTCTTTCATCTCGCGCGCGGCCTTGTTGGTAAAGGTCATGGCGACGATGTACTGGGCGCGGATGCCGCAGTTCTGGATCAGGTGCGCGATCTTGCGCGTGATCACGCTGGTCTTGCCGGAGCCAGCACCGGCGAGCACAAAAAGAGGGCCGCCCACGTAGTACACGGCTTATTGCTGCCGGG
>NZ_JBITTW010000048.1:0-10595 GCF_044542195.1 Pseudomonas sp. NPDC079367 | reverse complement strand
ATTCGGGAGTCGTTTACGAAAAGGGCCGGCATTTTAACAGGCTCAGCGATTTGTGCTGCTCTGTCCGACTTGTGACGCAGCACGCGATTCGGATTTGCCGGTTTTGTTACTTTCACGCAGGATGCGCGGGGATTTTGCGGCTAATGTTCTCGTTCGTGACACAAAATAACGTTTCGATGCCGTTGTCATCAGACAACACATTGGTCATTGTTCAGCACAACGGCATAATGCCCCGCCTACATCATTGCAGAGTCTAGGGAGTCAGCTTGTCTACGCCTGTCGAACCCTTGCGTTTGCTGCTACTGGCCGAAGAGCCAGCGTGGACGGCGTTGTTGCGTGAGTGTCTGGCTCCGATGGGGAGCGCGGCGGTGCTCATCAGCGCACCGAACTGGGATTCGGTCAGCCGCCTGTTCGAGGACAACCGCCACGCGGTACTGCTGACCCTGCCGGCATTGCAACCGGCGCCCGGACGTTGCAGTTTGCCGACCGTTCTGCTGCTGGAGCACGAACCGGCCACCGCGCCGGTCGGTGTCAGCGACTGGCTGGTATTCGGCGCCCTCGACGCCGGCATGCTCCAGCGTTGTCTACGCCATGTGCGCGAGCGCGGCGTGCTGGAAAACACCCTGCAGCGCCTGGCCGAACAGGACCCGCTGACCGGTATCGCCAACCGTCAGGGTTTCCAGACCTTGCTCACCGCACGTCTTGCCGAAGGCGACGGTCGCGGCCTTGCCCTTGGGCATCTGGATCTTGATAACTTTCGCCATGCCAACGACGCTCTTGGTCACCAGGCCGGCGATCGCCTGATCCTGCAAGTCGTCGCGCGGCTGAAAAGTCAGCTGGAGGCCGGCGATCAACTGGCGCGTCTGGGCAGTGATGAATTTGCTTTGCTGATCGACACCCGCCGCGCGCCGCAACGCGCCGAGTGGATGGCTGAACGCATTACCGAGGCGTTGGCCGAACCGTATTGGGTCGATGGCGAAAGCCTGCTGATCGGCTCCAGCCTCGGCATCGCCCATGCCCGCGCCAATGGCGGTGCCGATCCATTGATGTGGCACGCGCACATCGCCATGCAGCAGGCCAAGAGCACGCAAGGCTGCACCTTTCATATCTTCAACGAACGCATCAACCGCAACGCGCGAAGTATGGCCGACCTCGAAAGCGAACTGCGCCGGGCCTTGCGCCGCGATGAGCTGGAACTGCATTACCAGCCACGCCTGAATCTTGAGGATGGCCAGATTGTCGGCCTTGAAGCGCTGGTGCGCTGGCGACACGGCGAGCGCGGTTTGCTGCCACCGAGCGAATTCGTGCCGTTGGCCGAGCAGAGTGGTCTGATCGTGCCGCTGGGTTACTGGGTGATTGCCCGGGCCCTGCGCGATATGCAGGCCTTGCGCGAACAGGGTCTGGCACCGCTGCACATGGCGATCAACCTGTCGTTCCGGCAGTTTCAGGACAGCCAGTTGCTGCCGACGCTCAGCCGCCTGATTGGCGAACGCGGCGTCGAGGCGCAGTGGCTGGAGTTCGAACTGACCGAAACCGCAGTGATGCGGCGCAGCGATCTGGTCAAACAGACCATGGACGCCCTCGGCCGTCTCGGCGTGCGCTTCTCACTGGACGATTTCGGCACCGGGTTCTCCTCGTTTGTGCACCTCAATAGCCTGCCGATCACCTTGCTGAAGATCGACAAGAGTTTTGTCGGCGGCATGGAGCAGCGCGAAGAGAACCGGAAACTGGTGCACGCGATGATCAACCTCGCACACAACCTGCACCTTGAAGTGGTTGCCGAAGGGGTCGAGACGGCGGAGCAGCTGGAATTGCTGCGCGGGTTCGGTTGCGATCAGGTGCAGGGTTACCTGATCAGCCGACCGCTGCCGCTGGAGGATCTGGTGGAATATCTGACCTTTGGAGCCAGTCAGCAGGCTTCGGTGGAAGCCATTTAAAGATCGCAGCCTTCGGCAGCTCCTACCTTGGAATGTGTTCCCTTGCAGGAGCCGCCGAGGCTGCGATCTTTTTGATCTTAATCTGCTTCGATGGCCTCGAACCTCTCTGCAATCGGCTCGCGCCGAATCATCCGCTGCATCTTCCATTCGAACGCCAGGGTCAGGCTCACCGCCGCGCACGCCAGACCCAGCGCCAGCCCCCACCAGACGCCCGTCGGCCCCCAGTTGAGGTGGAACGCCATCCACCAGGCCGCCGGCGCGCCAATCAGCCAATAGCAAGCGAGGCCCACGAGAAACGTCGTCTTGGCATCCTTGAGCCCACGAATGCAGCCCATGGCAATTGTCTGCGTGCCGTCGAACAATTCGAACCACGCCGCAACCGCCAGCAGGCTGACCGCCAGACGGATGACCTCGGCAAACGCCGGGTCGTTGTGGTCGAGAAACAGGCCGACCAACTGATTCGGCCACAGCCAGAACACCAGGGCAAAGCCGAGCATCACCACTGCGCCAAAGGCGATGCCGACACGCCCGGACATGCGCGCATCAACCAGTTGCCCGGCGCCGTAATGTTGGCCGACGCGCATGGTAATGGCATAGGACATGCCGGCCGGGACCATGAACGCCACCGACACGATCTGCAGTGCGATCTGATGCGCGCCCATTTGCGTACTGCCCATGGTGCCCATGCACAGCGCGGCAAAAGCAAACAGCCCGACTTCCACCGCATAGGTGCCGCCAATCGGCAGGCCCAGGCGCCAGAGTTCTTTCAGGTATTGCCGGTTCGGCCGCGACAGACCAGCGCGCAATGGATAAGCGTCATAGGCCGGGTGCCGTCGAATGTGCCAGGCCAGCGTTAACGCCATGCAATTGGCGACGATCGCCGTGACCAGACCGATGCCGGTCAGACCCAGTTGCGGCAGGCCGAACATGCCGGTGATCAATGCGTAGTTGAGCAGAAAGTTGGCCACGGTGCCGGCGAGGCTGATGACCATCACCGGCGTCGCCCGGCCGATTGCGCTGGTAAAGCCGCGCAGGGCCATGAAGCTCAGATAACCCGGCAGCGCGAAGGGCAGAGCGATGAGGAATTGCCCGGCGGCGTCGACGTTGGTTTCGGTCTGGCCGAACAGCAGCAACACCGGTTTGAGGTTCCACAGCAACAGCCCGGCGCCGAGCGCCATCAGCCAGGCCAGCCACAACCCGGCCTGCGTCAGGCGCGCGGCGCCGATGATGTCGCCAGCACCCTGACGGATGGCCACCAGCGTGCCAACCGCTGCAATCACGCCAATGCAGAAGATCGACACGAACGAGTAGCTCGCCGCACCGAGGCCGCCGCCGGCCAGCGCTTCTGGACTCAGGCGCGCCATCATCAGAGTGTCGGTCAGCACCATCAGCATGTGCGCCAACTGCGAAGCAATCAGCGGCCCCGCCAGCCGCAAAATGGCCCAGAGTTCGGTACGCACAGGATGCTGCATGGTCATCACCACCCAAATATCAGAGGGAACAGAAGAGCATGGATTCTCGGCGCTTGGCAGGCTTTGCACAAAGGGATAAAAAGGATGGGTGGCATGAGTAATACTCATCCTGAAACCTCTTGGCCACATTGGTCATATCCCCGTTCCTGGAGCTTTGCGTATGTCCCGACGCCTTCCGCCGTTGTATGCCCTGCGCGCATTCGAAGCGGCAGCGCGACACAGCTCGTTCACTCGCGCAGCAGAAGAGCTATCGATCACCCAGAGCGCGGTCAGTCGGCACATGCGCACCCTCGAAGAACACTTCGCCTGCCGGCTGTTCCATCGCAGCGGGCGCAACCTGCAACTGACCGAATCGGCGCGGCTGCTGTTGCCCGGGATTCGCGAAGGCTTTGCCGCCCTTGAACGCGCCTGCAATACCTTGCGTGCCGAGGACGACATCCTGCGCATGAAGGCGCCTTCAACGCTGACCATGCGTTGGCTGCTGGCGCGGTTGAGTCGCTTCCGCCACTTGCAGCCAGGCAATGAGGTGCAGCTGACCAGTGCGTGGATGGACATCGACTCGGTGGATTTCAACAACGAACCTTTCGATTGTGCGGTGTTGCTCAGCGATGGGCATTTCCCGCCGGACTGGGAAGCGAGCCTGCTGTTTCCCGAGGAGCTGATTCCGGTCGGCGCGCCGAACCTGCTCAATGACAAACCCTGGGACGTGGCGCGCCTGGCGAGCGCCGAACTGCTGCATCCGACCCCGGATCGCCGCGACTGGCGCAGCTGGCTGGAGCGCATGGGCCTGTCTAATCAGGTATCGCTGAAGGGTGGGCAGGTATTCGACACCCTGGAGCTGGGCATGATCGCGGCGGCGCGTGGCTATGGCGTTTCCATGGGTGATTTGTTGATGGTTGCCGAAGATGTTGCGCAAGGTCGCTTGAGTCTGCCATGGCCGACTGCCGTGGCCAGTGGCCTGAATTATTATCTGGTGTGGCCAAAACCGCGTCCGGGAGGTGAACGTTTGCGCCGTCTCAGTGACTTCCTGCAAGGCGAAGTCCGCGCCATGCAATTGCCGGCGGTAGAGCGCTTGAGCTGAAACGTTCGAGCCGGCACAATGCCACTACTGCGCCATACCCTCGCAAAGTGCTCAAGTATTCGGTTTCAGCGCCGACTACGAGCTTGTGGAACCGTCGTGCCGGTTTCGCGCTACCCCAATTATTAGAATATTTTCCGGGCAATTACCGCGATCAGGGAGGATTCGGTGGCTCGGCCAGGAGCTGTTCATGTCTCAACCTCGTGCTCGGATCGCCTCGCAGTTGGGCCTCGCCCTCGCTGTCATACTGGCGATAGTCATCAGCGGCAGTACGGTGTTCGCTTTGCGTTCGCTGGATTCCGCCAACCTCGCCACCCGTGAAGAGCACCTGGCCAGTGAGGCCCGGCTGCTGGCCGACCAGCTCAGTACCTTCCACGGCACGCTGCGCGAAAGCACCCTGCGCCTGAGCGGGCTGTTTGAAAAGCGCTTCGGCAGTGGCCTGAGTGTGCACCCGGACCAACCAGTGACCGTGGCCGGCGTGCAGACCCCGGGCCTGCACCTTGGCAACGAGGTGCTGAACAACAACTTCAAGGAAGTTGACGAGTTCAAGCAGATGACCGCCGGCGTGGCCACGGTATTCGTGCGCAGCGGCGACGATTTCATTCGTGTCAGCACCAACGTCAGCAAACAGGACGGCACCCGTGCCATCGGCACTGTGCTTGATCATGCCAACCCGGCGTACGCCAAGTTGATGGCGGGGCAGAGTTATGTCGGCCGCTCGCTGCTGTTCGAGCGCTACTACATGTCCCAATACACGCCGGTGCGCGACGCGGGCGGCAAGATCATCGCCGTGCTGTACGTCGGTTTCGACTACACCGATGCGCAGAACGCGCAGTTCGCCAATCTCAAGCGCTTCCGCATCGGCCAGACCGGCTCGCTGGCCTTGCTCGACGAGCAGAACAAATGGCTGGTGCCGATTGCCGGCGTCGAAGCACTGGATCAAGCCGTGCCAGCCATCAACAGCCTGGTGAAAACACCGGGTAAAGGTGAGTTCTGGAGCGACAATGGCGAAGACTTCTACAGTATCGCCGTGCCGTTCGAGGGAGGCCCGTGGTCGGTGGTAGCGAGCATGCCGAAAGCCGAGATCCGCGCGGTGACCTGGAGCGTCGGTACGCAACTGGCGATCGGCAGCCTGCTGGCAATGATGCTCGCGGTCGGTTCTGTGGTCTGGCTGCTGCGCAGCAAACTGGCGCCACTGAGTGATCTGGTACGTCAGGCCGAAGCCTTGGGCGCCGGTGATCTGAGCGTGCGTCTGAACGTCTCGAGCCACGATGAAATCGGTCAGCTGTCCCGCGCGTTCAACCAGATGAGCCAAGCGCTGTCGACCATGGTCGAGCACATCCGCCGTGCCTCCGAAGAGGTCAACAGCCGTGCGCAGGCGCTGTCCGGTTTGTCCGGAGGTGCTTATGAAGGCATGGAGCAGCAGTCGGGCGAAATCACCAGCATGGCCGGCGCTGTAGAAGAGTTCAGCGCGACGTCGCTGAACATCGCCGACAACATGGGCGCGACGCAGCGCCTGGCGCAGGAAAACGCTCAGCAAACGCAGATTGGCCGCAGCTCGATGGAAGAAGCGTCGTCCTCGCTGGAGCAGATCGCTGGTGCGCTGAACAGCACCGCCAGCGTGATCAACACGCTGGGGCAGCGCTCGCAGGAAATCGGCGGCATTGTCGGCGTGATCACCTCGATCGCCGAGCAAACCAACCTGTTGGCGCTCAACGCTGCCATCGAAGCCGCTCGTGCCGGTGAGCAGGGCCGTGGTTTCGCCGTGGTCGCGGACGAAGTGCGCAGCCTTGCCTCGCGTACCCGTCAGGCGACCGATGAAATTTCGAGCATGATCCACAGCATCCAGCAGGAAACCGGCAACGCGATCAGCACCATGGAACAGGGCAACGTGCTGATGCAGGAAGGTCTGTCGCGCAACGCCAATGTCGCCTCGGCGCTGGCGCGGATCGACGAGCAGAGCCGTTCGGCAGGCCAGCAGTTCGCGGCGATCACTACTGCGACTCAGGAGCAGAGCAGCACGGCGACGTTGCTCAGCAGTAATCTGCAGAGCATTGCCTTGGCCAACAGCGAACAGCGTGAGGTTGTTTCGAATCTGGCTGTCACCGCAAAAGAGCTGGAGAAGCTGGCGGCGGATCTGCGTTCCGAGGTTGATCGCTTCCGTTGATGTGGGTTTGAAATAGCTATCGCGAGCACGCTCGCTCCCCCGACCTTCGGTGCAACTCGCAAATATTGTGAGGGCCCGGAGTACGTGGGGGAGCGAGCCTGCTCGCGAATGCCTATCTGCGAAGGTCGTTTTGCACTTGCTGAAACGTTTCCGCAGCGCTATAAAAATGGCACAACTCCAATAAAGGCTGCTGCCATGACCTCGCTCAAACTCCTTGTCGCCCTCGGCGCATTCTCCGCTGCTTCCCACGCGATGGCCTGGGACTATGTCCTGCTCGACGCCAATACCCCGGCAAAAAGCTGGACGATCACCAGTGAGCAACTCGGCGTAAAAGCCACCAAACCGTTTTCCGTGACCCTGCGTACCCTGCATGGCGGTCGTCAGGAGGGCGTCAGCATTGTCGACATCGATAACGGCACGATGAAGATTTCCGTGGTGCCGACCCGTGGCATGAATGTGCTGCAGGCGTCGGTGGGTGAAGTGCGCATGGGTTGGGATTCGCCGGTCAAGGAGGTGGTCAACCCGGCGTTCATCGAACTCAACGGCCGCGGTGGCCTGGGCTGGCTCGAAGGCTTCAATGAGCTCGTCACCCGTTGCGGTTACGAGTGGGTTGGCCATCCCGGCATGGACAACGGTGAGCTGCTGACCCTGCACGGTCGCGCTGCCAACATTCCGGCCAGTACCGTCACTTTGCACATCGACGAGAAGCCGCCGTATGCCATCACGCTGCGTGGCGAGCTCAAAGAGCAGGCATTCAAGAAGGTCGACTTCTCGGTAGTCACCGAACTGGTCACCGAACCGGGCAGCGCAAGCTTCGCCCTCAACGACACCCTGACCAACAATGGCGACTATCCGAAGGAATATCAGGCGCTGTATCACAGTAATTTCAGCACGCCGTTTCTTGAGCAAGGGGCAAAGTTCGCTGCGCCGGTGAAGCAAGTGTCGCCGTTCAACGACAAGGCCAAAGGTGATCTGCCCGAGTGGCAGACCTATCGCGCGCCAACCAAGGACTACGACGAAACGGTCTACAACGTTGTGCCTTATGCCGATGCCAAGGGCGATACCTTGACCGTGTTGCACAACAAGGCTGGCAGTCTCGGCGTATCCGTTGGCTTCAACACCCGGCAGTTGCCTGTGTTCTCGCTGTGGAAAAACACCGACACCCAAGGGCAGGGCTACGTCACCGGGCTGGAGCCGGGGACCAGTTTTTCCTACAACCGTCGCTATCAGCGGCCGTTGAACCTGGTGCCGACCATTGCGCCGAAAGAACATAAACAGTTCCAGATCAGCTACAGCCTGCTGGCCGACAAAGGTGCGGTCGATAAGGCCTTGCAGCGGGTGACGGCGATTCAGGCTGGGCGCGACACCGAAGTGCGTCAGGCACCGCTGGTTGATCTGACAGAGCATTAAGGCGTCGCCGGCCGGTATTGCAGCGCCTCGGCCAGGTGCTCGCGGGTAATCGCATCGGCCTGCTCAAGATCCGCCAGTGTACGTGCGACCTTGAGCAGGCGATGCGCCGAGCGCAGCGACAGGATCAGTCGCTCGCAGGCCGCCTCCAGCCATTTCTCATCGGCTGTGGATAACGTGCAGTGACGCTTCAATCCGGGCAAATCCAGAAATGCATTGGCACAGCCCTGGCGTTTGTGCTGGCGCTCCCGCGCTTCGGCCACCAACGCCGCAGCGCTGGCGCTGTCCTCGCCGGGCCTGGCTGCCGGATTCAACGCGGTCGCCTCACGCGCTACGGTCAGGTGCAAATCGATCCGGTCCAGCAGCGGCCCCGATAACTTGTTGCGATAGCGCTGGACCATGTCCGGTGTGCACGAGCATTTGCCGCTGGGCTCGCCAAGATATCCACAGGGGCACGGATTCATCGCCGCCACCAGCTGAAACCGGGCAGGGAATCGCACACGGTCCTTGGCTCGAGCGATCACGATATGCCCGGACTCCAATGGCTCGCGCAGCACCTCGAGAACCTTGCGATCAAACTCCGGTAATTCATCGAGAAACAGCACGCCGTGATGGGCGAGGGTGATTTCGCCGGGTTGCGGTTTTGAACTGCCCCCGACCAGCGCTGGCCCGGAAGCCGAGTGGTGCGGTTGGCGGAAGGGGCGTTGCGGCCAGTGAGTCAACGGCACACCGCTGGCGACCGATTGAATCGCTGCCACCTCCAGCGCTTCACATTCGGAAAGCGGCGGCAGCAACCCCGGCAAACGACTGGCCAGCAAGGTCTTGCCGGTTCCCGGTGGCCCGCTGAACAACAAGTTATGCGCCCCGGCTGCGGCAATCAGCAGGGCGCGTTTGGCGGCGGTCTGCCCCTGTACCTCGTTGAGGTCCGGATAAGGCTTGGCGGCATGCATCAAGCCGTTTGATTTGTAAGGCTCGACCGGCGTGTGTCCGTTGAAATGCGCCACCGCTTCCAGCAAATGATCGACCGCGAACACCTTCAGTCCCGATGCCAGGCACGCTTCTTCGGCATTCGCCCGCGGTACCACCAAAGCCCGCCCGGCCTTGCGCGCCGCCAACGCCGCCGGTAGCACGCCACGCACCGGCCTTACCGCGCCGGACAACGCCAGTTCGCCCAGACATTCCACCCCGTCCAGGGTCAGACACGGCACCTGCACACTCGCCGACAGAATCCCCAAGGCAATCGCCAGATCGAAGCGCCCGCCATCCTTGGGCAGATCCGCCGGCGCCAGATTCAAGGTGATCCGCCGGGCCGGAAACTGCAGCCCCGAATTGATGATCGCGCTGCGCACCCGATCCTTGCTTTCCTTCACCGCCGCTTCAGGCAGGCCGACCATGGTCAGCGACGGCAGGCCGTTGGCCAGATGAACTTCGACGGTGACAGCGGGAGCTTCCACCCCTATCTGGGCGCGGCTGTGGACGATGGAGAGGGACATGGTCGTTCCTTGAGCTGAATCGGGGGCCGCTTCCTGCGGGTCTGTTCAAGAGTAGACGTCCACCGTAGGGGAGCTTGAATGGTTTAAGCAGCAAACTTTCTCTGGATGTTGCGCAAGAGGCGTAAGCCACAGGCGAAAAAAAACCGCCTTCAGGCGGTCTTTTTTTGGGGGGTATTCAGGTTCCACCGTCGGCGAGCCAGCCATCGGGCCTCATTTTATTGCCGTTCGTGGCGGCCACATCAAAGCGGATGCGGGTTGAGCTTCTTGCTTCTCCCCTGTCATGAACACCTCGCCCGGTTTCGATGTCACTCGGCGGGTGGATTCAGCTTCGCTTCCATCTCCGCCACCTTCGCTTCAAGACTCTCAAGCCGTGCACGCGTGCGTGCCAACACCACCATCTGACTGTCAAATTCTTCGCGGCTGACCAGATCAAGTTTACTGAACGCACTTTGCAGCAGCATTTTGAACTGGCTTTCGATTTCGGCTTTCGGCAACGGGGTGTCGCCGCTGAACAGGCGGGAGGCGGTGCCGCTCAGGGCGTCGAGGAAGTCTTTGGGCGCGAGCATGGGAAATGTCCTGGAAACAATGGCCGGCAGTGTATCACGCAGTGTCTACAGTCATTTCTCGCTGCAGGGATGCACGCTTTTCGCGCAGAGGGACAGACGGTGGCGCACCGTTGTTGTGCGTATCGACAAAAGCTTTTCTACGCGAGCGCACACAACAAGGGCCAAGAGGTTGAAATGCCGGGATTTTGCCGAGCTGGCAAGGTTTCTGCTTAGTCACCCTCGACCCATGCACTGATGCAGTCGCTGTGACGAATGCAGTGCGGCAGACGAAGCGGGGAGTTTCGTCTGATGCGGTTAGCTGGCGTCAACGATGCGTTACAAAGCCAGGCACTGCGCTTAGACTTGAGACGGGTTTGTTTTCCTGGGGCAAGTCCACCAATTCGGGAGAGAGTTTCATGAAGCTAGTCACTGCCATCATCAAGCCGTTCAAGTTGGACGACGTGCGCGAGTCGCTGTCCGAAATCGGCGTGCAGGT
>NZ_JBITTW010000047.1:0-44427 GCF_044542195.1 Pseudomonas sp. NPDC079367 | reverse complement strand
AGGTTGATGATGGGAATCGTGTTACGCGCGCCGAAAATGTACTTGCCCATTTTCGGATTCCAGTAACGGGTTTGGTGACCGAAGTGCACACCGGCCTTCAGCATATCGCGCATGTTGACTTGGGACATGATAGTTCCTTGATAAGTCGGGTTTGGCCTCCACGTATCCCAATGACCAACCAGAGGCATAAAGCCCAAGGCACCCAGGTCATCGTGTCGACACGTGTGTGGATTTAAGCTTTTCGGGGCATCCCCGGAAAGCGGCGCATTTTATACCACAGGGTGCGCAGAAACGGAAACCAGAATCTGTATTCCCTCCGGCTACATGGACGCAGCCCCCTTGGAATCGGTTCGATGGGCACCATTGTATAGACACAAGCCAGACAGGCAGGCGCAGTTTTGCGCCTCCCGTCTGATAGAATCGCGTTTTTCAGGGTCGCAAAATCCACACCTGCCACCCAATTCGTATCCGTAAGCGCCGCCGAGCGCAGAGAGAGCCTGTATGACCGTCAACCTCAAAACCCCCGAGGACATCGCTGGCATGCGTGTCGCCGGCAAACTGGCCGCCGATGTGCTGGAAATGATTGCCGAACATGTCAAACCGGGCGTGACCACCGATCAGCTCAACCAGATCTGCCACGACTACATCGTCAATGTGCAGGAAGCCATCCCCGCCCCGCTCAACTACAAGGGCTACCCGAAGTCGATCTGCACCTCGATCAACCACGTGGTCTGCCACGGCATCCCGAACGACAAGCCGCTGAAAAACGGCGACACGCTGAACATCGACGTCACCGTGATCAAGGACGGCTACCACGGTGATACCAGCCGCATGTTCCACGTCGGCGAAGTGCCGGTCTGGGCCGAGCGTCTGTCGCAGGTCACCCAGGAATGCATGTACAAGGCCATCGAGATCGTCAAGCCCGGTTGCCGCCTCGGCGACATCGGTGAAGTGATCCAGAAGCATGCGGAAAAAAATGGTTTCTCGGTGGTGCGCGAGTTCTGCGGTCACGGTATCGGTAAGGTCTTCCACGAAGAACCGCAAATCCTGCACTACGGTCGCGCCGGCACCGGCATGGAACTGAAGGCGGGCATGACCTTCACCATCGAGCCGATGATCAACCAGGGCAAGGCCGACACCAAGGTACTCGGCGACGGCTGGACTGCAATCACCAAGGACCGCAAGCTCTCGGCCCAGTGGGAACATACCCTGCTGGTCACCGACACTGGCTATGAGATCTTCACTTTGCGCAGCGATGACACCATCGCGCGCATCTCGGCCTGACACTCAGAACGCTCCCAGCCTATAGAAGGAAAGCCAATCGATGCCGCAGGTGGATCCCGAACTCTTCGACCGCGGCCAGTTCCAGGCTGAACTGGCCCTCAAAGCGAGTCCTATCGCGGCGTTCAAGAAGGCGATCCGCCAGGCCCGCGAGGTCCTCGACACGCGCTTTCGCAATGGCCGCGACATCCGCCGCCTGATCGAAGACCGTGCCTGGTTTGTCGACAACATCCTGCAAAAGGCCTGGGAGCAGTTCAACTGGAGCGAAGACGCCGATATCGCTCTGGTGGCGGTCGGCGGCTACGGCCGCGGCGAACTGCACCCCTACTCCGATATCGATCTGCTGATCCTGCTCGACAGTGCCGACCACGAAGTTTTCCGCGATTCCATCGAGCGTTTTCTGACGCTGTTGTGGGACATTGGCCTGGAAGTCGGCCAGAGCGTGCGCTCGGTCGACGAATGCGCCGAAGAGGCCCGCGCCGATCTGACCGTGGTCACCAATCTGATGGAAAGTCGCACCATCTGCGGCCCCGAGCGTCTGCGCCAGCGCATGCTCGAAGTCACCAGCACCGCGCACATGTGGCCGGCCAAGGAGTTCTTCCTGGCCAAGCGTGCCGAACAAAAGGCTCGTCACCACAAATACAACGACACCGAATACAACCTCGAACCCAACGTCAAAGGCTCGCCCGGTGGCCTGCGCGATATCCAGACGATTCTCTGGGTGGCCCGACGTCAGTACGGCACCCTGAACCTGCGCGCCCTCGCTGGCGAAGGCTTTTTGGTCGAAAGCGAAAACGCCCTGCTCGCTTCCTCGCAGGAATTTCTGTGGAAAGTGCGCTACGCCCTGCACATGCTCGCCGGTCGTTCCGAGGACCGCTTGCTGTTCGATCACCAGCGCACCATTGCCGGCCTGCTCGGCTTTGAAGGAGACGACGCCAAACAGGCGGTCGAAAACTTCATGCAGCAGTACTTCCGTACGGTGATGAGCATTGCCCAACTGAGCGATCTGATCATCCAGCACTTCGAGGAAGTCATCCTCGCTCCGGAAGACGAAGCGCCGCCGCAGCCGATCAACTCGCGCTTCCAATTGCATGACGGCTACATTGAGGCGCGCAACGACAATGTCTTCCGCCGCACGCCGTTCGCCATGCTGGAAATTTTCGTGCTGATGGCCCAGCAGCCGGAAATCAAAGGCGTGCGCGCCGACACCATTCGTCTGCTGCGCGAACATCGTCATCTGATCGACGACAATTTCCGCAACGACATCCGCAACACCAGCCTGTTCATCGAGCTGTTCAAGTGCAAGATCGGCATCCACCGCAATCTGCGGCGGATGAACCGTTACGGCATTCTTGGGCGCTACTTGCCGGAGTTCGGCTTTATAGTCGGGCAGATGCAGCACGACCTGTTCCACATTTATACGGTCGACGCGCACACGCTGAATCTGATCAAGCACCTGCGCAAACTGCAGTACACCCAGGTTTCGGAGAAATTTCCGCTGGCGGCCAAGCTCATGGCCAAGCTGCCCAAGCCTGAACTGATTTACATGGCCGGCCTGTACCACGACATCGGCAAGGGTCGGCACGGCGATCACTCGGAGATCGGCGCGGTCGATGCCGAGGCGTTCTGCCAGCGCCACCAGTTGCCGGTGTGGGACAGCCGCCTGATCGTCTGGCTGGTGCAGAACCACCTGGTGATGTCCACCACTGCCCAGCGCAAGGATCTGTCCGATCCGCAGGTGATCCACGATTTCGCCCAGGCGGTCGGCGATGAAACGCGCCTCGACTACCTCTACGTGCTGACCGTGGCGGATATCAACGCGACCAATCCGACGCTGTGGAATTCATGGCGCGCCAGCCTGCTGCGCCAGCTCTACACCGAAACCAAACGGGCCCTGCGCCGGGGCCTGGAAAATCCAGTGGATCGCGAAGAACAGATTCGCCAGACGCAAAGTGCGGCGCTGGATATTCTGGTGCGCGGTGGCACCGACCCGGATGACGTCGAGCAGCTGTGGGCGCAATTGGGCGATGACTATTTCCTGCGTCATACCGCCGGCGACGTGGCCTGGCACAGCGACGCGATCCTGCAGCAGCCGGTCGATGGCGGGCCGCTGGTGCTGATCAAGGAAACCACCCAGCGCGAGTTCGAGGGCGGCACGCAGATCTTCATTTATGCGCCGGATCAGCACGACTTCTTCGCTGTGACCGTGGCGGCGATGGACCAGCTCAACCTGAACATTCACGACGCGCGGGTCATCACCTCGAGCAGCCAGTTCACCCTCGACACCTACATCGTGCTCGACAACGAAGGCGAATCGATCGGCGATAACCCGGCGCGGATCAAGCAGATCCGCGAGGGCCTCACCGAAGCCCTGCGTAACCCGGACGACTACCCGACGATCATCCAGCGCCGGGTGCCGCGTCAGCTCAAGCATTTTGCCTTTGCCCCGCAAGTGACGATTCACAACGACGCGCAGCGTCCGGTGACCGTGCTGGAACTGACTGCGCCCGACCGGCCGGGCCTGCTGGCGCGTGTCGGGGGGATTTTCCTCGAGTTCGACCTGTCGCTGCAGAACGCCAAGATTGCGACCTTGGGCGAGCGTGTGGAAGACGTGTTCTTCATCACTGACGCGCACAATCAGCCGCTGTCCGACCCGCTGCTGTGCAGCCGTTTGCAGGATGCGATCGTCGAACAGCTGAGCGTCAATCAGGAACCGGATATCAAATTGTCGCGCCTCAGTATTTGATGGCGCCTCGGATTCAAATGGCTTTGCGAGAGACCCAGCCCCGATGAACAACGCTCTGAACCAGCTCCAGCCGTACCCGTTCGAAAAGCTCCGCGCCCTGCTCGGCAGCGTCACGCCGAACCCGGACAAGCGCCCGATCGCCCTGTCGATCGGCGAACCGAAACACCGCTCGCCGAGTTTTGTCGCCGAAGCGCTGGCGAACAATCTGGATCAGATGGCGGTGTACCCGACCACGCTCGGCATCCCGGCCCTGCGCGAAGCCATCGCCGGCTGGTGCGAGCGTCGCTTTGGCGTGCCGAACGGCTGGATCGATCCGGCGCGCAACGTGCTGCCGGTCAACGGCACCCGTGAAGCGCTGTTCGCCTTCACCCAGACCGTGGTCAATCGTGGCGACGATGCGTTGGTGGTCAGCCCCAACCCGTTCTATCAGATCTACGAAGGTGCGGCGTTTCTCGCCGGGGCCAAGCCGCACTACCTGCCGTGTCTGGATGAAAACGGCTTCAACCCGGACTTCGATGCTGTAGCGCCAGAGATCTGGCAGCGCTGCCAGATCCTGTTCCTGTGCTCGCCCGGCAACCCGACCGGCGCGCTGATTCCGGTCGAGACCCTGAAGAAGCTGATCGCGCTGGCTGATCAGTACGACTTCGTGATTGCCGCCGACGAGTGCTACAGCGAACTGTACTTCGACGAACAGACCCCGCCGCCGGGCCTGTTGAGTGCTTGCGTCGAACTCGGCCGCAAGGATTTCAAGCGCTGCGTGGTCTTCCACAGCCTGTCCAAGCGCTCCAACCTGCCGGGCCTGCGTTCAGGCTTCGTTGCCGGCGATGCCGACATCCTCAAAGGCTTCCTGCTGTATCGCACCTACCACGGCTGCGCGATGCCGGTGCAGACCCAACTGGCCAGCGTGGCCGCGTGGAATGACGAAGTGCACGTGCGCGCCAACCGTGCGCTGTATCGCGAGAAATTCGATGCAGTGCTGAACATCCTCAGCCCGGTCATGGACGTACAGCGTCCGGATGGCAGCTTCTATCTGTGGCCGAATGTGCAGGGCGATGACGCGGCGTTCTGCCGGGATCTGTTCGAGCACGAACATGTGACCGTGGTGCCTGGCTCGTACCTGTCGCGCGATGTCGATGGCGTCAATCCAGGGGCAGGCCGCGTGCGCATGGCGTTGGTTGCGCCGCTGGCCGAGTGTGTCGAAGCGGCTGAACGCATTCGCGACTTCATTCAGCGCCGCCGGTAACACCCGATCGCCTGTGCCGGGCAATCCGGCACAGGCGATTCAAACATCGCGTAACAGTTCGCCTATTCCTGTACCCCGCCTTTTTGCCGTCCAGACGCTAGTCTTAAACCGCGTCTCCATAGAGCCCTCAACTTCAAGGAAGAAGTGAAATGCAAGAACTCCTGGATTGCCAACTCGTTCAGTGGCCAGACAATCAAGCGGCCTACCTGGCTGCGATCAATGAAAACCCGGCCAACGCCGGCACCGACAGCGCGACCCGTTCGCGCCGCAAGCGATCTGTGCTCGATTACTCAAAATTGTGGGCTAACGGCCGCACCTTGAAGATTGCCTTCATGGATGCACCCGAGCGCGATCACAAACGCAGAATCATCGACGCGGCCAGCCGTTGGTTACCGTACGTCAACCTCAAGTTTGAATTCGTCGACGATCGGAAAGGCGATATCCGTATCGCCACAAAGAATAATGACAACAGCTCGATGCTCGGCACCGATGCGCTGCTGATTCATCCAGACCACGCGACCATGAATCTGGGAGTCAAACCCGATCATGCCGACTTCGAGGTG
Source organism: Pseudomonas sp. NPDC079367 (assembly GCF_044542195.1). Lineage (NCBI taxonomy): Bacteria > Pseudomonadati > Pseudomonadota > Gammaproteobacteria > Pseudomonadales > Pseudomonadaceae > Pseudomonas > Pseudomonas sp. NPDC079367. Next base: position 38,594 of record NZ_JBITTW010000047.1, on the reverse strand, counting down.
ATCGTGACCCACGAATTCGGTCATGCTCTCGGAGCACTGCACGAGCACCAGCACCCTCAGGCCAACATTCCGTGGGATAGACCCAAGGTGTATGAGTTCTATCAAAATCGGCCAATGAATCCGCTGACCCGCGAGCAGGTCGACCACAATCTGTTCGCCTCTTTCAACACGCTCGATGCCATTTTCACCGCCTATGACAAGCGTTCGATCATGCATCACCCTGTAGCGAATGCACTAACGGTGGGCGACTGGCACGTCCCGATCAATCGCAAGATCAGCAAAAAAGACAAACGCCTGATGCGACTGCTCTATCCCAAGTGACGCTTGGCCTACTTGACCTGCCCCAGGTTGGCCTCGCTCAGATCCAGCTCCCCCAATACCTCTCTGAGCACATCATCACCGATCTGATGCTGACGGCTCAGGCGATACAACTCGAGGCGTTGCGCGCGCAGCGCCTTGAGACGCAGCCGACGCTCAAGCAGATCCATCTGGAATGCCAGCGCCTGGGCTTCGGCGGAATCGTTGAACACCTCCAGTTGATGGCGATATTCGGACATGATCCGCGCTTTGAGCTCCGCTGCCAGCGCCGCTTGAGCGGCATCCTGCGGCACGACCTCTTCGGTTTCCAGCGAGTGGATCGCAGCTTCAGCAGTCTTGCGCCAGGCATCGCGCACTTCCTGACGACGTTTGTCGTCGGGACTTTTGTCGATGCCGCGCAGCAACAACGGCAGCGCGATACAGGCCGAGACCAGCGACAGCAGAATGACTCCGGCAGCGATGAAGATCAGCAAGTCGCGCTCAGGAAAAGCCTCGGCGCCGATCAGCATCGGCACCGACATCACGCCCGCCAGCGTCACCGCCCCGCGTACACCGCCGACCGTCAGCAACCAGCAGGAGCGCGCCGTCGGCACCTGGGTCAGCTCGCCCTTGCCGCGCAACCGGCGCAGCAACACCGACAGGCGCCAGATGCTCTGTACCCAGATGAATCGCAGCAACACCAGCGCGACGAAAATCGCCAGTACATCGAGGCAGCGATAGAACAGCGTCGGCCACAAGGTGGGTTCGTGGCTGACGACAGCTTTGATGATGTCCGGCAGTTGCAGACCGAGCAGCAAGAAGATCAAGCCGTTGAAAGCGAATTCGAGCAGCGACCAAACGCTGCGATTAAGCAATCGCGTACTGGTCTGGCGCGGCAGCAGATCGAGCCAGCTCTGCATCATCCCCGCCGCCACCGCCGAAAGAATCCCGGAAGCGCCCAGACGTTCGGCCAATACGTACGCGGCGAACGGCAGCAGCAACATGAACACCACGTGAGTGGCCGGGTCATCCCAGCCGCGGCTGATCATCCATGCGCGCAGGCGCCCCACCAGCCAGCTCAGTGCCACGCCGACCGCCAGGCCACCGAACGCCACGGCGACGAAGGTCAGACTGGCGTTGGTCAGCGAGAACACGCCTGTCACTGCCGCTGCCAAGGCAAACTTGAAGGTCACCAGACCCGAGGCGTCGTTCATCAGCGCCTCGCCTTGCAGCATGTGCATCAGCGGTGTCGGCAAGCGGTTCTGTGCAATTGCCGAAACCGCCACTGCGTCGGTCGGTGACAAAACCGCCGCCAAGGCAAAAGCGACGGGCAGCGGGATCGTCGGCAATAGCCAATGAATGAAAAATCCGGCACCGACCACTGTGAACAGCACAAGGCCGACGGCCAGGGTCAGTATCGGACCGCGCAATTGCCAGAGCGCGCGTTTGGGCATGCGCCAGCCATCGGAAAACAGCAGTGGCGGCAAAAACAGAAACAGAAACAGCTCGGGATCGAGGGCGACGTGCAGGCCCAAAGTCGGCCAGGCGAGCAAGGCGCCGGCGGCGATCTGCACCAGCGGCAACGGCAACGGGATGACTCGCCCGAGCAGGCGCGAGACGCTGACCAGCGTCAGCAGGATCAGGACGGTGTAAGCAGTTTGCATAAAACGAAAATCTCAGACGGTCGACAGCGTTGAACTGCCATATTAGCGCCTTAGGCTGTGGCTGACCGTTGCACCTATGTCGCAGCCCACGCTTTTGTAGGAGATGCGGCACGCTGCGATCTGTTGATCTTCAAGATCAAAAGCTCGCAGCCTCGTTTCACTCGTCAGCTCCTACAGGGTTTTGCATTGCCAAATTGCCCTGAGGCGCCGCGAAACCGTCCGGTCATGGCATAATCCGTCACCATTTTTTTCCAGCACCTGTAAAGGGGGCGATTCCTTGGCCGTTTCAAGTAAAACGTTGCACCTTTTCGGCATCAAGGCGTGCGACACCATGAAAAAGGCGCGCACCTGGCTCGATGAACACGCTGTCAGCTATGACTTCCACGATTACAAGACCGCCGGCATTGACCGTGAGCACCTGACCCAATGGTGCGACGAGCACGGTTGGCAAACCGTGTTGAACCGCGCCGGCACGACCTTTCGCAAACTCGACGACGAACGCAAAGCCGATCTCGACCAGTCGAAAGCCATCGAACTGATGCTCGCACAACCCTCGATGATCAAGCGCCCGGTGCTCGATCTCGGTGACCGAACCCTGATTGGCTTCAAGCCAGACATCTACGCGGCCGCTCTGAAGTAAGCAGCCCGTCACTCTTTGTAGAGGTATTCACATGTCCAATTCCCTGTTCAGCATCGCCTTTGGTGTCGGCACCCAGAACCGTCAAGGCGCGTGGCTGGAAGTGTTCTACGCACAACCACTGCTCAATCCTTCGGCCGAACTGGTCGCGGCCGTAGCGCCGATCCTCGGTTATACCGAAGGCAACCAGGCCATCACCTTCACCACTGCCCAGGCCGCGCAACTGGCTGAAGCGGTCAAAGGCATCGACGCCGTCCAGGGCAAGTTGCTGACCCGTCTGGCCGAGAGCCACAAGCCACTGGTCGCCACGCTGCTGGCTGAAGATGCACAACTGACCTCGACACCTGAGGCCTACCTCAAACTGCACCTGCTCTCGCACCGTCTGGTCAAGCCGCACGGCGTCAGCCTCGCCGGTATTTTCCCACTGCTGCCGAACGTGGCGTGGACCAGCCTGGGCGCCATCGACCTGAGCGAACTGGCGGAAATGCAACTCGAAGCGCGTCTGCGCGGCGAGCTGCTGGAAGTGTTCTCGGTGGATAAATTCCCGAAAATGACCGACTACGTGGTACCGGCCGGCGTGCGTATCGCTGATGCCGCACGTCTGCGTCTGGGCGCTTATGTCGGCGAAGGCACCACCGTCATGCACGAAGGTTTCATCAACTTCAACGCCGGCACCGAAGGCCCGGGCATGATCGAAGGCCGCGTTTCCGCTGGCGTATTCGTCGGCAAGGGTTCGGACCTGGGCGGCGGTTGCTCGACCATGGGCACCCTGTCGGGCGGCGGCAACATCGTGATCAAGGTCGGCGAAGGCTGCCTGATCGGCGCCAATGCCGGTATCGGCATTCCGTTGGGCGACCGCAACACTGTCGAGTCAGGCCTGTACGTCACCGCCGGCACCAAGGTTGCGCTGCTCGATGAGCACAACAATCTGGTCAAGGTCGTGAAGGCGCGTGAGCTGGCTGGTCAGACTGATCTGCTGTTCCGTCGCAATTCGGAAACCGGTGCCGTGGAATGCAAAACCCACAAATCAGCGATCGAACTGAACGAAGCGCTGCACGCTCATAACTAAGCAGCACCACCCAATACCTGTAGGAGCGGGCTTGCTCGCGAAAGCGGTCTGTCATTCGGCAACCATGTTGGCTGACAGGTCCCCTTCGCGAGCAAGCTCGCGCCCACAGGGTCAGGCGTACACCCTCCTGGGCCCGCTAACATGATGATCCCCTCCCCCTGGCGCGCCGATTTCCCGGCCATCGCCGCACTGCAACGGCAAGACCAGACCTATCTGGACAGCGCCGCCACTACACAAAAACCCCAAGCCCTGCTCGACGCACTGACGCATTACTACGCCAATGGCGCGGCCAATGTGCATCGTGCGCAACACCTGCCTGGCGCGCACGCGACTCAGGCGTTCGAAGACAGTCGCCGAAAGGCAGGCCAATGGCTGAATGCCGGTGACAGCGGGCAGATCATTTTCACGCACGGCGCCACCAGTGCGCTGAATCTGCTGGCTTATGGTCTGGAGCCTCTGTTTCAGCCGGGCGATGAGATTGTCATCAGCGCACTGGAGCATCACGCCAACCTGCTGCCGTGGCAGCAACTGGCGCAACGCCGTCAGCTGAAACTGGTGATCCTGCCGCTGGACGCCGACGGCCTGATCGATCTCGCCGCTGCCGTGCATCTGATCGGCCCGCGCACACGCTTGTTGGCGGTCAGCCAGTTGTCCAACGTGCTCGGCGCCTGGCAGCCACTGACCGCTTTGCTCGGCATGGCCAAGGCGCAGAATGCGCTGACGGTGGTCGATGGCGCGCAGGGTGTGGTGCACGGCCGGCATGATGTGCAGGCGCTGGGTTGCGATTTCTATGTATTTTCCAGCCACAAACTGTATGGCCCCGATGGGCTCGGCGTGCTGTTCGGGCGCAACGCTGCGCTGGAGCAATTGCAGCATTGGCAGTTCGGCGGCGAAATGGTGCTCGATGCCAATTATCAGGATTCGCGCTTCCGCCCCGCGCCGTTGGGGTTCGAGGCAGGCACACCGCCGATCGCCAGTGTCATCGGCCTCGGAGCGACCCTCGACTACTTGGCCGGTTTGGATCAGGACGCCGTATCTGCCCATGAAGCGGCATTGCACGACTATCTGCTGCGTGGGCTTGCCGCACGCAATGGCATTCGCCTGCTGGGCACGCCGCAACTGGCGCTGGCCAGTTTTGTCGTCGACGGCGTGCACAACGCCGATCTCGCGCATCTGCTCACCGAACAAGGCATCGCCGTGCGTGCCGGGCATCACTGCGCCATGCCTTTGATGAAAAGCTTCGAACTGGCCGGCGCGATTCGCGTGTCGCTGGCCCTGTACAACGATTCGGAAGATCTGGAGCGCTTTTTCGAGGCGCTGGATCAGGCGCTGGAGCTGTTGCGATGAGTTTGCCGGTGGAAGCGGCCGAAGCGCTGCAGACTTTCCAAAACGCGGCGGGCTGGGAGCAGCGGGCGCGATTGCTGATGCAGTTTGGTGACCGTCTGCCGTCATTGCATGAGGCTGAGAAATGCGAGGCCAATCGGGTGCATGGCTGTGAAAGCCAGGTGTGGCTGGTCGCAGAGTTGCGCGACGGGCACTGGCAATTCAGGGCGAGCAGCGATGCGCGGATGATTCGCGGGTTGGTGGCGTTATTGCTGCTGCGGGTCAACGGCTTGTCGGCGGCTGAGTTAAAGCAAATCGACTTGCCTGACTGGTTTAATCAGCTCGGCCTGTCGCGCCAGCTATCGCCCTCGCGCAGTAATGGCCTGAATGCCGTGCTCCAGCGGATGAATGAATTGGCCGGTTAATCGCCATCGCTGGCAAGCCAGCTCCCACAGGGGATTTTTTTACACCACAGATCCAATGTGGGAGCGGGCTTGCTCGCGAAGGGGCCAGCAGCCCCAACATCAAGCCTGAGGTTTTACTCGGTCCGAAGGGCGCCGCACCCCCGCCACAATCTTGTCCACAGCCTTGGTCGCCGCGACCATGCCGAACGTCGCCGTGACCATCATCACCGCGCCAAACCCGCCGGCGCAGTCGAGTTTTACGCCGTCGCCGACAAAACTCTTCTGCAGACAAATGCTGCCGTCCGGTTTCGGATAGCGCAGCTGTTCCGTGGAAAACACACACGGCACGCTGTAGTGGCGGGTCACGGTGCGGGAAAAGCCGTAGTCCCGGCGCAAAGTCGAACGGACTTTCGAAGCCAGCGGATCGTTGAAGGTGCGATTCAGATCGCAGACCTGAATCAGCGTCGGGTCGATCTGCCCACCCGCGCCGCCGGTGGTGATGATCTGGATCTTGCGGCGTTTGCACCAGGCGATCAGCGCCGCTTTGGCATTGACCGCATCGATGCAGTCGATCACGCAGTCGATATTCGGCGTGATGTATTCGGCCATGGTGTCGCGAGTGACGAAATCGGCCACGGCGTGCACCGTGCAATCGGGATTGATCCCGCGCAGACGCTCGGCCATCACTTCGACCTTGGGTTTGCCCACGGTGCTGTCCAGGGCGTGCAACTGGCGGTTGGCATTGCTGACACAGACGTCGTCGAGGTCGAACAGCGAAATCTCGCCAACCCCGCACCGGGCCATGGCTTCCGCCGCCCAGGAACCGACGCCACCGACGCCGACGATCGCCACATGGGCGGCGCGCAAGCGTTCCAGGCCCTCAATGCCATACAAACGGGCGATGCCTGCAAACCGCGGATCTTCTGTACTCATGACCATTACCCCAAAAACCGGCGCGCATTATAGGGCTACGCAGCGACAAGTTTTAAGCTGCAAGCGACAAGTGCAAGAACTTAAGTCAAAGAGGCTTGCCCAATGTGAGCCATTTCCCTGTCTGATGTACGACCGGCGAACTGTCGGTGTAGGATGCGCGCCCTTCGGCGTATTAGCCTACCGATCCTCCGTTCCACAGCCTTTGGAACCCGAAACAGCTATGTCATCGCGTAAATTTGGACTCAACCTGGTGGTGGTGCTGGCCATCGCTGCCTTGTTCACCGGTTTCTGGGCGCTGGTCAATCGCCCGGTCACGGCGCCGGACTGGCCGCAGCAAATCTCCGGCTTCTCTTATTCGCCATTCCAGCAGGGGCAATTCCCACAGAAGGATCAATATCCGTCTGACGACGAAATGCGCCGTGACCTGGAAATCATGAGCAAGCTGACCGACAACATCCGTATCTATTCGGTGGACGGTTCGCTGGGAGACATCCCGAAACTGGCTGAAGAGTTCGGTTTGCGTGTGACCCTCGGTATCTGGATCAGCCCGGATCAGGAACGCAACGAACGGGAAATCGTTAAAGCCATCGAACTGGCCAATACCTCGCGCAGCGTGGTGCGCGTGGTGGTCGGCAACGAGGCGCTGTTTCGCGAGGAAATCAACCCCGAAGCGCTGATCGTTTTACTGGATCGGGTGCGCGCTGCGGTGAAGGTGCCGGTAACCACCTCCGAACAATGGCACATCTGGGAGAAATACCCGCAACTGGCCAAGCACGTTGACCTGATTGCCGCCCACGTCTTGCCCTACTGGGAATTCATTCCGGTGGACAAGGCTGGCCAGTTCGTTTTCGACCGCGCCCGCGACCTGAAAAAGCTCTTTCCGAAAAAACCGCTGCTGCTGTCTGAAGTCGGCTGGCCGAGCAATGGGCGCATGCGCGGTGGCGCTGACGCATCGCCGGCAGATCAGGCGATTTATTTGCGCACTCTGGTCAACAAGCTCAATCGCCAAGGCTTCAACTACTTCGTGATCGAAGCGTTCGATCAGCCTTGGAAGGCCAGCGACGAAGGTTCTGTGGGCGCTTACTGGGGCGTGTTCAACGCCGCGCGTCAGCAGAAATTCAATTTCGAAGGCCCGGTGGTGGCGATTCCGCAGTGGCGCGTGCTGGCCATCGGCTCGGTGGTGCTGGCACTGCTGTCGCTGACCCTGCTGATGATCGACGGCTCGGCGCTGCGCCAGCGCGGCCGCACGTTCCTGACGTTTATCGCGTTCCTGTGCGGTTCGGTGCTGGTGTACATCGGTTACGACTACAGCCAGCAATACAGCACGTGGTTCAGCCTCACGGTCGGGTTCCTCTTGGCGCTCGGCGCGCTCGGGGTCTTCATCGTGCTGCTCACCGAGGCCCATGAACTGGCCGAAGCGGTGTGGATTCACAAACGCCGGCGGGAATTCCTGCCGGTGCTGGGCGATTCCGATTACCGACCGAAAGTGTCGATCCACGTGCCCTGCTACAACGAGCCGCCGGAGATGGTCAAACAGACCCTCGACGCCCTCGCTGCACTGGATTATCCGGACTTTGAAGTCCTGATCATCGACAACAACACCAAGGACCCTGCGGTGTGGGAGCCGGTGCGCGATTACTGCGCCACCCTTGGCCCGCGCTTCAAGTTCTTCCACGTATCGCCACTGGCCGGTTTCAAGGGGGGCGCGCTGAATTACCTGATTCCGCACACCGCCAAGGATGCCGAAGTGATCGCGGTGATCGACTCCGATTACTGCGTGCACCCCAACTGGCTCAAGCACATGGTGCCGCACTTCGCCGACCCGAAAATCGCCGTGGTGCAGTCGCCGCAGGATTATCGCGACCAGAACGAAAGCACCTTCAAGAAGCTTTGCTATGCCGAATACAAAGGCTTCTTCCACATCGGCATGGTGACCCGCAACGACCGTGACGCGATCATTCAGCACGGCACCATGACCATGACCCGCCGCTCGGTACTGGAAGAATTGGGCTGGGCCGACTGGTGCATCTGTGAAGACGCCGAACTGGGTCTGCGCGTGTTCGAGAAAGGGCTGTCGGCGGCGTATTACCACGACAGCTACGGCAAGGGCCTGATGCCGGATACCTTCATCGACTTCAAGAAACAGCGTTTCCGTTGGGCCTACGGCGCAATCCAGATCATCAAGCGCCACACCCGCAGCCTGCTGCGCGGCAAGGACACCGAACTGACTCGCGGTCAGCGTTATCACTTCCTCGCCGGTTGGCTGCCGTGGGTCGCCGATGGCATGAACATCTTCTTCACCGTTGGCGCGCTGTTGTGGTCAGCGGCGATGATCATCGTGCCGCAACGGGTCGATCCGCCGTTGCTGATTTTCGCGATCCCGCCGTTGGCGCTGTTCGTGTTCAAGGTCGGCAAGATCATCTTCCTCTATCGCCGCGCCGTCGGCGTGAATCTGAAGGATGCGTTCTGCGCGGCGCTGGCCGGGCTGGCGTTATCGCACACCATCGCCAAAGCGGTGCTGTACGGTTTCTTCACCAGCAGCATTCCGTTTTTCCGCACGCCGAAAAATGCCGACAACCATGGTTTCTGGGTGGCGATCAGCGAGGCTCGCGAAGAGTTGTTCATCATGCTGTTGCTGTGGGGCGCGGCGCTGGGGATTTTCCTGGTGCAGGGCATTCCGAGCAATGACATGCGCTTCTGGGTAACCATGCTGCTGGTGCAGTCGCTGCCGTATCTGGCGGCATTGATCATGGCGTTCCTGTCGTCGCTGCCCAAACCTGTGGCCAAGGCTGAGCCTGCCGCTGCTTGATCGGTTACTGCTTAACGTCAAACGGCGGCCTTCGGGTCGCCGTTTTGCATTAGAATGGTCGCCTTTTTCAATGCCAACACATCCCGTAGGAGCTGCCGAAGGCTGCGATCTTTTGATTTTGCTGTTGATTTCAAAAACAAGATCAAAAGATCGCAGCCTTCGGCAGCTCCTACAGGTTTACCGTGCGCACCCCGGAGTTATTACATGACGGCCCACGCCGACCTATCGCCGACCCTTCAACTGGCCATCGACCTGATCCGCCGTCCTTCCGTGACCCCGGTCGACGCTGACTGCCAGAAGCAGATGATGCAGCGCCTGGGCGATGCCGGTTTCACCCTGGAGCCGATGCGCATCGAAGATGTGGATAATTTCTGGGCCACTCACGGCAATAACGATGGCCCGGTGCTGTGCTTCGCCGGCCACACCGACGTGGTGCCTACCGGTCCGGTTACCGCATGGCAAATCGATCCGTTCAACGCCATCATCGACGAACACGGCATGCTCTGCGGCCGTGGCGCGGCGGACATGAAAGGCAGCCTGGCTTCGATGACCGTTGCCGCTGAACGCTTCGTCGCCGATTACCCGAACCATAAAGGCAAGGTCGCGTTCCTGATCACCAGCGACGAAGAAGGCCCGGCGCATCACGGCACCAAGGCTGTGGTCGAACGTCTGGTGGCGCGCAACGAGCGTCTGGACTGGTGCATCGTTGGCGAGCCATCGAGCACCACGCTGGTCGGCGATGTGGTGAAAAACGGCCGTCGCGGCTCCCTCGGCGCCAGGCTCACGGTCAAAGGCGTGCAGGGTCACGTGGCCTACCCGCATCTGGCGAAGAACCCGATCCACCTCGCCGCTCCGGCGCTGGCGGAACTTGCCGCCGAGCACTGGGACCACGGCAACGATTTCTTCCCGCCGACCAGTTTCCAGATTTCCAATCTCAATTCCGGCACCGGCGCGACCAACGTGATTCCCGGTGATCTGGTGGCGGTGTTCAACTTCCGTTTTTCCACCGAATCGACCGTCGAAGGCCTGCAGAAACGCGTCGCCGACATCCTCGACAAGCATGGCCTGGACTGGCACATCGACTGGGCGCTGTCCGGCCTGCCATTCCTCACCGAACCGGGCGCGCTGCTCGATGCAGTGTCGTCGAGCATCAAGGACATCACCGGTCGCGAAACCAAAGCGTCAACCAGTGGCGGCACATCCGATGGCCGCTTCATCGCGACCATGGGCACGCAAGTGGTTGAACTGGGCCCGGTCAACGCAACCATTCACCAGGTCAACGAGCGCGTGCTGGCGGCGGACCTCGATGTGCTGACCGAAATCTATTACCAGACTCTGATCAAGTTGCTCGCCTGATGCTCGCATGCCCCATCTGCAGTGAACCGCTCAATGCGGTGGACAACGGCGTAGTCTGCCCTGCCGGGCATCGGTTCGACCGTGCGCGTCAGGGTTACCTGAACCTGTTGCCGGTGCAGCACAAGAACAGCCGCGACCCGGGCGACAATCAAGCGATGGTCGAGGCGCGGCGTGATTTCCTCAACGCCGGGCATTACGCGCCAGTGGCCAAACGTCTGGCTGAATTGGCCGCCGGTTATGCGCCGGATCGCTGGGTCGACATCGGTTGTGGCGAGGGTTACTACACCGCGCAAATCGCCGAGGCTTTGCCCAACGCTGACGGCTACGCACTGGATATCTCTCGCGAAGCGGTCAAACGCGCCTGCAAACGCAATCCGGCGATTACCTGGTTGATTGCCAGCATGGCGCGCGTGCCCTTGGCTTCAGGCAGTTGCCAGTTTCTCGCCAGCGTTTTCAGTCCGCTGGACTGGGAGGAAGCCAAGCGGCTGCTCAGCATCGGCGGAGGTCTGATGAAAGTCGGCCCGACTCGCGGCCATCTGATGGAACTGCGCGAGCGCCTGTACGACGAGGTCCGCGAGTACACCGACGACAAGCATCTGGCTCTGGTGCCAGCCGGCATGGCACTGGCGCACAGCGAAACCCTGGAATTCAAACTGACCCTGGACAAGCCCGAGGATCGCGCCAACCTGTTGGCGATGACGCCCCACGGCTGGCGTGCCAGTGCCGAGCGTCGTGCGGCGGTGATCGACCAGGCCGAGCCGTTCGAGACCACCGTGTCGATGCGCTACGATTATTTCGTTCTTCAATAATTTTTGGTCTCGGGCACAGGCCCGGGGCCGGCTAAATCCGCGAATGGATTTTTCAGACCCGCAGTGAGGACATCCATGCGCCAACCGGACATCGAGATTTACCTGAAAGACGCCGACGTCGACCACAAAGCCATCGCCGCCTGGCTCGGCGCCGCGTTAGGCCCGTGCAGCGACTGGGTGCAGAAAGGCCAGACGTACAAGTGCAAGGCCGGCAACGTGCCGGTGACCTGGCTACCGAAAGCGGTGGGCAAGTGGAACAGCCTGTACCTGGAAAGCGACCAGACCCCATGGGACGACGACATCGCCTGCGCCCGCGCAGCCTTTGCCGCGCTGAACGTCGAAGTGCGTTGCGCACCGGGAACCTGGGTTGAAGAAGAAGGTGAAGAAACCGCCGATCGCTGGATTCGTATCAGCGCTGACGGGGAAGAAGAGATCACCTGGAAAACCACTTAACAACAGGCAATGCAGATGCAAATGTGGGAGCGGGCTTGCTCGCGAATGCGGTGTGTCAGTCAACATACATGGCGACTGAAATACCGCATTCGCGAGCAAGCCCGCTCCCACAAGGGTGTTCCGTAGCGTCGTGTTACAGGCCTACAACGTCCTCAGCCTGCAAGCCCTTCTCACCGCTGATCACGGCGTACTCGACCTGCTGACCTTCAGTCAGCGAACGATGCCCCTCCCCGCGAATCGCGCGGTAGTGCACAAACACGTCCACCCCGTCTTCGCGCTGGATAAAGCCGTAGCCTTTGGCGTCGTTGAACCATTTCACGTTGCCGGTTTCGCGTGTTGCCATCTGTTCATACTCCTTTTTTATTATTAAACGGGCTTTTCGCAGGAAAGCCTTCGAGGAACGTCAGCCTGCGTCCGACGTCCATCGAAGGGCACCGGCAACAGAGCGCCGAGTATATGACAGGTGGAAAAAGTCTCAACAGGAGATTACTTCGGTGCTTTTTTGCCGATTTTCGCCTAATACGGCAAACTGTCGCCCACTTGAGCAACCGCTCGGTTTTATCCACTCACGCAGAAGCCGTATGACCCGTTCCCCGTTCCGCCGTCTTGTGTTTGGCACCCTGCGCCGCCTGTTGTATCTCTGGGTTCGTTCCGAGACCATCAATCAGTCGTCGTTCACCCTCAACCTCGACCGCAGTCGTCCGGTGTTCTACGTCCTGCAAAATCCTTCGCTGACCGATCTGGCGGTGGTCGACACCGAGTGCACCAAGGCCGGCCTGCCCCGTCCGGTGCTTGCAGTGTCGGTGGGTGCGCTGATCGAACCGGCGGCGTTTTTTTACCTGACGCCGGATCCGGACTGGCTCGGTCGCCAGGACAAACGCGGTGCACCGCCGACCCTGACCCGACTGGTCAGCGCGCTGTCGCAAAATGCCGCCGAAGATGCGCAGATCATTCCTGTCAGCGTGTTCTGGGGCCAATCGCCGGATAGCGAAAACAGCCCGTGGAAATTGTTGTTCGCCGACAGCTGGGCGGTCACCGGCCGTCTGCGGCGCTTGCTGAGCATCATCGTCCTTGGCCGCAAGACCCGCGTGCAATTTTCCGCGCCGATCCACCTGCGCGAGCTGATCGATCACAACAAGGGCCACGAGCGCACCGTGCGCATGGCTCAGCGCATCCTGCGTGTGCACTTCCGCAATCTGAAAGCCGCAGTGATCGGCCCGGACATTTCCCACCGGCGCAACCTGGTCAAAGGCCTGCTCAACCAGCCGCTGGTCAGGCAAGCGATCCTCGACGAAGCCGAGCGCGAAAAAATCTCCCCGGAAAAAGCCAAGGCCCAGGCCCTGCGCTACGGCAACGAGATCGCTTCGGACTACACCTACACCGCGATCCGTTTTCTGGAAGTGGTGCTGAGCTGGTTCTGGAACAAGATCTACGACGGCATCAAGGTCAATCACATCGAGGGCGTGCAGAACGTCGCGCAGGGTCACGAAGTGATCTACGTGCCGTGCCACCGCAGCCACATCGATTACCTGCTGCTCTCGTATCTGCTGTTCCGCAACGGTCTGACCCCGCCGCACATCGCCGCCGGGATCAACCTGAACATGCCAGTGATCGGCAGCCTGCTGCGGCGCGGCGGCGCGTTTTTCATGCGCCGCACCTTCAAGGGCAACCCGCTGTATACCTCGGTGTTCAACGAATACCTGCACACGCTATTCACCAAAGGTTTCCCGGTCGAGTATTTCGTCGAGGGCGGGCGCTCGCGCACCGGGCGCATGTTGCAACCGAAAACCGGCATGCTCGCGATCACCCTGCGCAGTTTCCTGCGTTCGTCGCGGATGCCGATCGTCTTCGTGCCGGTGTACATCGGTTACGAGCGCGTGCTCGAAGGCCGCACCTACTTGGGCGAACTGCGCGGGGCGAGCAAGAAGAAAGAATCGATCTTCGATATTTTCAAAGTGATCGGCGCACTCAAGCAGCGCTTTGGCCAGGTCGCGGTGAACTTCGGCGAGCCGATCAAACTGGCAGAATTCCTCGACGCCGAGCAACCGGACTGGCGCCAGCAGGAACTCGGCCCGCAGTTCAAACCGGCGTGGCTCAACGAAACCACCAACCGCCTCGGCGAGAAAGTCGCCCGGCACCTCAACGAAGCGGCGGCGATCAATCCGGTCAATCTGGTGGCGCTGGCATTGCTCTCGACCACGCGTCTGGCGCTGGACGATCGCGCCATGGCGCGGGTGCTGGATCTGTATCTGGCGCTGCTGCGCAAGGTCCCGTATTCACCGCACACCACCTTGCCGGAGGGCGATGGCCGTGCGCTGATCGAGCACGTGAAGGACATGGATCTGCTCGCCGAGCAGAACGATGCACTGGGCAAGATTCTGTATCTGGACGAGCAGAACGCAGTCCTGATGACTTACTACCGCAACAACGTCCTGCACATTTTCGCCCTGCCATCCTTGCTGGCGAGTTTCTTCCAGAGCACCTCGCGCATGAGTCGCGAGCAGATTCTGCGCTACACCCGCGCGTTGTATCCGTACCTGCAATCGGAGTTGTTCATTCGCTGGACGCTGGATGAGCTGGACGGCGTGGTTGATCAATGGCTGGAAGCGTTCGTCGAGCAGGGCCTGCTGCGTTTCGAGAAGGACCTGTACCTGCGCCCGGCGCCGAGTTCGCGACATTTCGTGCTGCTGACGCTGCTGTCGAAAAGCATCGCGCAGACCTTGCAGCGTTTCTACATGACCGTGTCCCTGCTGCTCAACAGCGGCCAGAACAGTATCAGCGCCGAAGAGCTGGAAGACCTGTGCACGGTCATGGCCCAGCGCCTGTCGATCCTCCACGGTCTGAATGCCCCAGAGTTCTTCGACAAGAGCCTGTTCCGCCATTTCATCCAGACCCTGCTCGACCTCGATGTGCTGCGCCGCGACGAAGCCGGCAAGCTCAGCTACCACGAACTGCTCGGTGAACTCGCCGAAGGCGCGGCGAAACGCGTGTTGCCAGCGGAGATTCGTTTGTCGATCCGTCAGGTCGCGCTGCATCGCAGTGAAGATGCGGCGGACCAGGTCACACCTCAACCTGAGACGTGACACAAATACCCTGTGGGAGCGGGCTTGCTCGCGAAAGCGGCAGATCAAACAACTTATATGTTGAATGAAAAACCGTCTTCGCGAGCAAGCCCGCTCCCACATTGAAAGGAGCTCCACCGATGAAAAAACTGCTGACCCTCGCTGCCGCCACGCTACTCAGCGCCTGCCAATCAACCACCCCCGCCGGCAAGGCCAGCCTCGACGGAGAAGTCTTCTACCTGCAACGCATCGCCTTGCCGCCGAGCGCAACCTTAAGCGTCAGCCTTCAGGACGTGTCGCTCGCCGATGCCCCAGCCGTCGTCCTCGACCAACAGAAAGGCCCAGTCAAAGGTCAGGTGCCGCTGCCGTTTCATTTGAGCTACGATCCGGCGCAAGTCAAACCCGGCCACCGTTACTCGGTCAGCGCGCGCATTGAAGTCAACGGCGAGCTGCTGTTCATCACCACCCAAAACCACGCCGTGCAACTCGACGGCAATGACCCGCAGCCGCTGAAAATTCGCGTCGACGCCGTTCGTTAACCTATTCTTCGCCACAAGGAAGCCGCCATGCGCCGCCCTACCCTTCGCTTCGCCGCCGTCTGCGCCAGCCTGCTGATCTGCGCCAACGCTTTGGCCCTGTCGCTCAATGACCTGTCGCAGCAAGACGCCACCGGCGGTCTCAAGGACGCTCTGACCCAGGGCGCACAGATCGCCGTCAAACAACTCGGCACTCCGGGTGGCTTCAGCAACAACCCCGACGTGAAAATCGAACTGCCGGGCAAACTCGGCAAAGCCGCGAGCAAGATGAAAGCCTTCGGCATGGGCGCCCAGGTCGAAGAACTGGAAACCGCGATGAACAAAGCCGCCGAATCCGCCGTGACTCAGGCCCAGCCCATCCTCGTCGATGCTGTGAAAAAAATGAGCGTGGCCGACGCCAAAGGCATCCTCAGCGGCGGCAATGATTCGGCGACCCAATACCTGAACAAATCCAGCCGCGAACAAATCCGCGCGAAATTCCTGCCGATCGTCAAACAAGCCACCGACAAAGTCGGCGTCGCACAGAAATACAACACCTTCGCGGGCCAGGCCGCTGCGTTTGGCGTGGTGGACGCAAAGAGCGCCAATGTCGAGAATTACGTCACAGAGCAAGCACTGAATGGCCTGTTCGAGATGATCGGCAAGCAGGAAGAAACAATTCGTCAGAACCCGGCCGCTGCGGCGACGAGTCTGGCGAAGAAGGTGTTTGGTACGTTGTAATTTCCGAGCTACAACAAAATGCCCGCTGACCCTCACCGGTTCAACGGGCTTTTTTGCGGGCATCCGCTTTGTGAATGAACCCGACCGAAGACACCATACCCCGACAGCTCAGCAAGGGAATGACCGTAAAGATCATGCTCTATGAACAACAAGAGCCAGCCCTCACTCGATGGGTGAGAGCAACGTCGGCTTGGAATACCGAGTCAGGATTCACACCAGCAAGATCAAAAGCCCCTCACCCTAGCCCTCCCGAAACGTCGGACCGCCCGTAGGGAGAGGGGACTGACCGTGGTGAATGCGAAACTTACACCGAAATGCGATACCGAGTTGAACGCAGCTTTTGAACGGCTCGCAAATCGGCTCCCTCTCCAGGGGGAGAGGGCTGGGCGGGCGGCGTGCCGATGAGGGGAAAATCCACCACAAATCCCAAGCCATGCGCCGCTTCTCACCACTCATTACAATGAGCGAAGCTCGAGTGCTTTTGATCTTGCCAAACCAGCGACATCGGAAGGCTGAGCGCAGGGATTGATCCGGGCGTGGGAGCGCAGCGACCGTCTGGCGCAGCCAGACACAGCGGACGTAGGTGCAGCGAAGCAAACCGTAGCCGCTGCGCCCGGATCGATCCCGGAGCGAAGGAACCCGAGCCTGCGAGGGCCGAACGCAGGAGCAAAGCCTTTTGGTTACTTTGGGGCGTTTGCCAAAGTGACCCGCTGTAAGAGCGGAACCGCCAGAAGCAACCCCCGAAGCAACGGATATTCACCCAAAACAACCAGAGTCTGGTCGGCCCGAAGGCCGCCAAGGCTCAACCCTCCCGACGAACCCTGAACCAGGCCGCATACAACGCCGGCAAAAACAGCAGCGTCAACGCCGTTGCCACAATCAATCCACCCATGATCGCCACCGCCATCGGCCCGAAAAACACACTGCGCGACAACGGAATCATCGCCAAAACCGCCGCCAGCGCCGTCAACACAATCGGCCTGAAGCGCCGAACCGTAGCCTCGATAATCGCCTGCCAAGGCTTAAGCCCCGAGGCGATATCCTGCTCGATCTGATCCACCAGAATCACCGAGTTACGCATGATCATCCCGGACAACGCGATCGTCCCCAGCATCGCCACGAACCCGAACGGCTGACGAAAAACCATCAGAAACAACGTCACCCCGATCAAGCCCAACGGCGCCGTGAGAAACACCATCGCCGTGCGCGAGAAACTGCGCAGTTGCACCATCAGCAATGTCAGCACCACCACGATGAACATCGGCACGCCGGCATTCACCGACTTCTGGCCACGCTCGGAATCTTCCACCGTGCCGCCAACATCCAGCAGATAACCATCGGGCAATTCGGCGCGAATCGGGTCCAGCGTCGGCATGATCTGCTTGACCAGTGTCGCCGGCTGTTCCTTGCCATAAATGTCAGCGCGTACCGTCACGTTCGGCAGGCGATTGCGGTGCCAGATGATGCCTTCTTCGAAACCGTATTCCAGGGTGGCAATCTGCGACAGCGCCACGCTGCGGCCGTTATCCGTCGGCACCGCGAGACTCGGCAACAACGACAATTCAGTGCGTTCATGCACGGTGCCGCGCAGTAGAATCTCGATCAATTCGTTGTCTTCGCGGTACTGGCTGACCGTCGAACCGACCAGAGAACTCTGCAGGAATTTCGCCAGATTGGCGGTGCTCACGCCAAGGGCTCGAGCGCGATCCTGATCGATGTTCAGATAAACAACTTTGCTCGGCTCTTCCCAATCCAGGTGCACGTTGACCACATGCGGATTCTCACGAACCTTGGTCGCCACTTTGCGCGCCAGCGCTCGAACCTCTTCGATGTGTTCACCGGTAACGCGGAACTGCACCGGATAGCCAACCGGCGGACCGTTTTCCAGGCGAGTAACCCGCGAACGCAGGGTGGGGAATTGTTCATTGAGGGTCTCAATCAACCAGCTGCGCAGCGTTTCACGCTCTTCAATGGTTTTGGCCAATACCACAAACTGGGCAAAACTCGCCGCCGGCAGTTGCTGATCCAGCGGCAGGTAGAAACGCGGTGAACCGGTGCCGACATAGGCCACGTAATTGTCGATACCGGCGTGCTCCTTGAGCAGCGCTTCGAGGCGTTTGACTTCACTGGTGGTGTTAGCCAACGACACGCCTTCGGCCAGTTTCAGATCGACCATCAACTCCAGCCGATTCGAAGCCGGAAAGAACTGTTGCGGGACGAAACGGAACAGCATCACTGAGGCGATGAACAGCCCGACGGTCAGCACGATCACCGTCTTGCGATGCGCCACGCACCACTCGACCAGACGCCGCACGCGCTGATAAAACGGCGTGGCATATGGGTCCGGCTGGCCATCGCCAGCCCCGTGTTTTGCCGCGTGAATTTTCGCCAGATCGGGCAGAAGTTTTTCCCCCAGATAGGGCACGAACATCACCGCCGCCACCCATGAGGCGAGCAAGGCGATGGTCACGACCTGGAAAATCGAGCGGGTGTATTCACCGGTGCCGGACTGCGCAGTGGCAATCGGCAGGAAGCCGGCGGCGGTGATCAACGTGCCGGTGAGCATCGGGAACGCGGTGCTGGTCCAGGCATAACTCGCCGCGCGAATGCGGTCGAAGCCCTGCTCCATTTTGATCGCCATCATTTCCACAGCAATGATCGCGTCGTCCACCAGAAGCCCCAGCGCCAGCACCAGCGCGCCGAGGGAGATCTTGTGCAGGCCGATACCGAGGTAATACATGCAGGCGAAGGTCATCGCCAGCACCAGCGGAATGGTCAGCGCGACGACCATGCCGGTGCGCACGCCGAGGGAGAAGAAACTCACCAGCAAGACGATCGCCAGCGCTTCGACCAATACCTGAACGAACTCGCCGACCCCGGTTTTCACCGCAGCCGGTTGATCGGAGACCTTGCGCAGCTGCATGCCGGCCGGGAGGTTTTTCTGAATGCGCGAGAACTCGCCTTCGAGCGCCTTGCCCAGTACCAGAATGTCGCCGCCGTCCTTCATCGCCACCGCCAGGCCGATCGCATCGTCGCCCATGAAACGCATGCGCGGCGCCGGTGGGTCGCTGAAACCGCGACGCACATCGGCGATATCGGAGATGCGGAACGTACGATCGGCGACGCGGATCGGAAAGTTTTTTATCTCATCGACGGTCTGAAAATTCCCCGAGACGCGTAGCTGCAAGCGCTCGCTGCCGGTTTCGAAGAACCCCGCCGTGGACACCGCGTTCTGTTCTTCCAGCGCCTGCTGCACTGCTGCCAGCGGCAAGCCGAGGGTGGCGAGTTTGACGTTGGACAGCTCGACCCAGATTTTCTCGTCCTGCAGGCCGAGCAGTTCGACCTTGCCGACGTCCTTGACCCGTTGCAGCTGGATCTGGATGCGATCGGCGTAATCCTTGAGCACGGCGTAGTCGAAGCCATCGCCGGTCAGCGCGTAAATATTGCCGAAGGTGGTGCCGAACTCATCGTTGAAAAACGGCCCCTGAATTCCCGGCGGAAGGGTCTGGCGGATGTCGCCGACCTTCTTGCGCAACTGGTACCAGAGGTCGGGAATGTCCTTGGAGTGCATCGAATCGCGGGCAATGAAGGTGACTTGGGATTCACCGGGGCGGGAGAACGACATGATGCGTTCGTACTCGCCGGTTTCCATCAACTTCTTCTCGATGCGTTCGGTGACCTGGCGCGAGACTTCCTCTGCGGTCGCGCCGGGCCAGCGGGTCTGGATGACCATGGCCTTGAAGGTGAACGGCGGGTCTTCGCTCTGGCCGAGCTTGGTGTAGGACAACGCGCCAACAACGGCGAGCAAGAGCATCAAAAACAGTACGATCTGGCGATTACGCAACGCCCATTCGGAGAGGTTGAAGCGCATCGGGGCTTACTCCTTGTTCGCCAGATTGACTACACGGTTGGAGCGATCCACCGGCCGCACCTGCTGGCCTTCGAGTAGCACGTGAACGCCAGCAGCTACTACCCAATCGCTGGCATTCAAGCCTTCGAGCACTGCCACGGTTTTCTCGCCGAACGGGCCGACCCGCACCGGGGTTTTCTTCAATGTGTTGTTGCCGTTGACCACCCAGACGTAGGTCGCGCCGTTCTCAGCGGTCAGCGCCGAAAGCGGTATCGACAGCGAGACACTGTCGGCCGATTGCACGAACACCCGGGCGCTCTGCCCCAGTTCGGCCGGAACCTTGCCGCTGGTGAACGAGATGCGCGCGGCGAAAGTGCGCGAGCGCGGGTCGGCGGACGGCGACAACTCGCGGATCTGCCCGGCGAAGCGCTGGTTCTGCTGTGCCCACAGTTCCACGGTCACTGGTTGACCGACCTTGAAACGGCCGAAGCTCTGCTCCGGCAAGCTGATCAGCACTTCGCGTTCGCCATCGGTGGCGAGGGTGAATACGGTTTGCCCGGCGGCGACCACCTGGCCAACTTCGACCGAACGCTTGGCCACGACGCCATTCTGTGGCGCACGCAGCACCGCGTAACTGGCCTGATTGGTCGAGACGTTGAATTCGGCTTTGATTTGTTTCAGGCGGGCTTCGCCGGAGCGGTACAGGTTTTCCGCGTTGTCGTAGGCTGAGCGGCTGACCATCTGCCGCTCCATCAAGGTTTTGTAGCGATCGCGCTCGGCGCGCACCAGGTTCAGATTGGCTTCGGCGGCGGCGACCTGAGCGCGAGTGGCCTCCAGTTGCAGGCGCACATCCTGCGGATCGAGTTCGGCCAAGGGCTGATCGGCCTTGACGCGCTGGCCTTCGTCGACCAATCGCCGGCTGACTTTGCCGCCGATGCGGAACGCCAGATCCGGCTCATAGCGAGCGCGAACTTCGCCCGGATAACTTTCCATCGCCTGCGCCGAAGGCTCGGGTTGCACCACCATGGCCGGGCGCACGGTGACTTTCGTCACCTCTTCCTGACCACACGCCGATAACAGGAACGCCAGACTGACTGGCACGGCAAAAGACAACGCATGGCGGTACATGGTGACGGACCTTTCGCGAATGAGGCTTGGAATATTTATACTGGCGGGTATGGTATTAATAGCAAACTCACCAGTCCAGTATTAAAAGCGAAGAATGTCGAACAATCTTTCAGCTCCAAATGGCCCGGGCCGCCCCAAGGATCTGGCCAAGCGCCAGGCAATCCTTGATGCGGCGAAAATCCTCTTTCTTACTCATGGTTACGCCAACACCAGCATGGACGCGGTGGCCAGCGAGGCCGGCGTATCGAAGTTGACGGTTTACAGTCATTTCAATGACAAGGAGACGCTGTTTTCCGCCGCCGTCGTCGCCAAATGCGAGGAGCAACTGCCGCCGTTGTTCTTCGAGTTGCCGGAAAACATCCCGGTCGAAAATGTGTTGTTGAACATTGCCCGAGGCTTCCATCAACTGATCAATAGTAATGAGTCAGTTAACCTGCACCGGCTGATCATGGCGCTGGGCAGTCAGGATCCGAAGCTATCGCTGATCTTCTTCGAGGCCGGGCCTGAGCGCGTGGTCAATGGCATGGAAGGTCTGCTGGCGAAAATCCATGCGACCGGCGCGTTGAACATCGACCAGCCACGCAATGCCGCCGAGCATTTTTTCTGCCTGATCAAGGGTGCGGGGAATTTTCGTTTGTTGTATGGCTGCGGCGAGCCGCTGACTGGCGACGCGGCGGAGTGCCATGTGCGCGAGGTGGTGGGGTTGTTTATGAAGGCGTATAGGCCCTGATCATGCGGTGTCTGAACGGATGCTTTCGCGAGCAAGCCCGCTCCCACATTTGAAATGCATTCCATTGTGAGAGCGGGCTTGCTCCCACGCTTGAAATGCATTCCATTGTGAGAGCGGGCTTGCTCCCACGTTTGAAATGCATTCCATTGTGAGAGCGGGCTTGCTCGCGAAGGGCGCGACTCGCTCTCAGGGTTTGAGGGCTTTCTTCGGATAAATGTCATACCGGCTCGATTTGCCATCCAGCGCATGGCTCGGCTTCGGCCCGTCGATGCACGGTGCCTTGCGCGGACGCTTGACCACCACCCGGTGCGTGGCCAGGGCCAGCGCGGCTTCAAGCAAGGCCGGAGCGTCCGGATCATCGCCTACCAGCGGGCGGAACAGGCGCATTTCCTTTTTCACCAACGCGGTTTTCTCACGATGCGGGAACATCGGGTCGAGATAGATCACCTGCGGCGGCTCCCCTTCCCAGTCACGCATGACCTCAATGGAATTGCCCTTGAGCAATTTCATCCGCGCCACGATCGGCGCCACGTCGAAATCTTCCGCCGCCCGCGCCAGACCGTCCTCAAGTAATGCGCCGATCAACGGCTGGCGCTCGATCAGGCTCATTTCACAGCCGAGGCTGGCGAGGACGAACGCATCCTTGCCCAGCCCGGCGGTGGCATCCAGCACGCGCGGGCGCACACCTTGGGCGATGCCGACGGCCTTGGCGATCATCTGGCCGCTGCCGCCGCCATACAGACGACGATGCGCCGCGCCGCCCTCGACAAAGTCGACCCGCACCGGCCCCGGGGCATCCGGGCCGAGCTGCTGCAATTGCAAACCCTGCTCGCCAACCTGCAAGGCGAACTCGCCGTCCGCCTCGCCCAGCGGCAGGCCGAGACGTTCGGCCCATTGCTCGGCTTGCGCTTGAAACGTCGGGGCGAGGGCCTGGACATGGATGCGGCAGGCCGCAGGTGACTCGATCATGAAAAAACGCTCAAAAAAGTTAAGGATCGACAAAAACCGCCGATAAACCATTCAACGCGCATTTTGCCAGAGCTGAGCGTCAACCGAAAAAAATGTCAGGCATTCTTCCCACATCGATTGGCTACGTTTCGCCTCATGGCGACTTCAGCCGTCATAACACTCAAGCACTGAGCGGCGTCAGTCACCTGTGGCAGGATTTCTTTGCCCAGGCACTGGCCGAACAGACGAGTGACGTGGTGCCGGCCTGTGGCACATTTCCACCGGTTGACCTGAACAGCCCGCAAGAACCGACCGTTGGCAGCGAGCTGCACGCGCACATTGTCAGCCAGCGCGAGTGCGACGTGGTCGAAACCGAAGTTCGCCCGCCAGAGCCGCTGTTCCTGCCAATCGCCGAGTTCGAAATGGAACTGCTGGACAAGCCGTTCCCACCATTCCCGCCAGAAGAACTCAAAGCCCAGCAAGAGCAACAGGATTTCGACAGCAGCTGGGTGCGCCCGATTGTGATCAACAATGGCCAGCCACTGCCGGAGCCGGGCCCTGCTCCGCAGAAACGTGCGCTGTACCTGCCGATCGCCGAGTTCGATCTGGACTTGCTGCAGAAGCCTTACCCGCCGTTCCCGCCGGAAGAAATCGTCGAGCAACAGAAGGCTCTGGACTTCGATAACGGCTGGGCTCGCCCAATCGTTCTGCAGAACCTGCGCCTCGCCGCCTGATTCTCAGCGACACACGCTCCAGCGCCCGACATCGACATGAAAGTGATTGCGATGAGCGGCGTTGTAGTCCGGACTCAACACCACACTGAATGACTCGCAGGCGCCATCGCGTACCTGGCGCAAAAATTCTGCGTCTCGATTTTGCCTGGGCCAGTCCTTGAGCACGCTGATCACACGTCCGTCAGCCAGGCGGAAACCAGCAATATCGAGCGCGTCGGCACTGGCGTGTCGACTGAGGGCACCGTTCTCTCGGTTGTAGACATTGCGGCAGGCGAAGCTGCCAAGGTGATCGACCCGCGCGATCTTCTGGCCGTAGACCGATTGCGCGGCCGGTTGCAGGGTGTGGTGTTCGAACATCGCGTAGGCCACCGCCAGCGGGCAACTGGCGATGAAACTGCTGCTCAGCGCCACCTCACCGCCTTGCACACGCAGAGCGTCGATCAGCGGACACTTGGCGCCGGGGCTGTCAGCCTGGCGGCTGACGCGTAAATCCGAACTGCTCAGCGCCTGTTTGCACAGCTCGGGGTCGCTGCGCAGGCGCATGAATTTGTAACCGGTCAGCCAGTTGGGCGCGGTTTTCACGTCAAGGGGTGCCCATGGGTTCCATTGCGGCGGCACGTCCAGCCAGCCGCGCCAGACGCTCAACGCCGCACCCGCCAGCGCCAGCACCACCAACCAGAACAGCCAACGCCCCATGCTCAGTCCTTGAAAAATTGATTGGCCCTGGCGTACGGCATCGACTGCGACGTAAAGCCAAACGTGCCGGACTGCTGGATTTCTTCTGCTGCGCGAAAGAACTCGCCGAACGCCGCCAGCGCCAACGCTGACCCGGTGCTGATGCGGCGTACACCCATTTCTTCAAGCTGCTGCACGGTCAATTTCAGACCGCCGGACATCAATACGTTGACCGGTTTCGGCGCCACGGCCTGCACCACTGCGCGCACTTCTTCGACGGTGCGCAAACCCGGTGCATAGAGCACGTCGGCACCCGCTTCGGCGAATGCCTGCAAGCGGCGAATGGTGTCATCGAGGTCGGGATTACCGTGCAGGTAGTTTTCCGCGCGAGCGGTGAGGATGAAGGGAAACGCTAGCGTGCGCACCGCCGCGACGGCGGCCTCGATCCGTGCCACGGCGTGTTCGAAGCAATAGATCGGTGCGTCCGGACGCCCCGTGGCGTCTTCGATCGAGCCGCCCACCGCGCCCGCCTCGGCTGCGCGTAGAAGACTCTGCGCCGATTCGAGCGGGTCATCGGCAAAGCCGTTTTCCAGATCCACCGCCACTGGCAGATCCGTCGCTGCAACGATCGCGCGGACATTGGCCAGAGTCTCGTCGAGACTCAACGCGCCATCAGCCTTGCCCTGGGAAAACGCGTAACCGGCGCTGGTGGTGGCCAAGGCCTGATAGCCCAGACTGGCGAGCATCTTCGCCGAGCCGGCATCCCATGGATTGGGAATCACGAAAGTCCCCTGGCGATCATGCAGGGCCTTGAAGGCTTGGGCTTTAAGGAGTTGCTGTTGAGTGACCTGGACGTTCATCGACCGGCTCCCGCGCAGAAAAAAACCGCCTCAGAGCAAGCCAAGCTGCTCGGCGGCGGGTTCTCTGTATAGCTCAGGCAGCGCGGGCAAGCCAGGCAAACGTTGCATCAGTTGAGCGTGAAAACGTTGCGCCAGTTTCGCTGCCAGCAAATTGTCGGCGGTGTGCAGAAAGACGTACGGGGTACGGCCCTCTTCAATCCATTCAGCAACTTTCGCCACCCACGGCACAAGAAATGGATCATTGGCCTCAAGCTCGGGATGGCCGATGAAGCGCACCTGCGGAAACTGGGTAAACGCCGCCGGACGCGTCGGCACTCGCGGTTTTTTCGATTGCGCGTGAATCACCGAGGACTCGGTCGACAGACAGCTGAATAGTGCACGCGGATCCAGACAGATGCGCTCGACACCGCGATCCAGCAGCAGACGATTGAGCAGGCGCTCGCTTTCGCCTTTGGCGAAGAATTGTTCATTGCGCACCTCCACCGCAAGTGGGCGATCCAGAGCGTCAATGAACGCCGCCAGTTCCGGAAGACGCTGCGGTGTGAAGCTTTTCGACAATTGCAGCCACAGCGGCGAAACGCGGTCGCCCAACGGCTTGAGTAATTGCAGGAAGGTTTCGGCAGCGGTCAGTTGCTCGCGCAGGTCGCCACTGTGACTGATGTCGCCGGGGAATTTGGCAGTGAAGCGAAAGTGCGCCGGCATGATCTCGGCCCAGCGCTGCACAGTGGCTGGCGACGGACTGGCGTAGAAGGTGGTATTGCCTTCGACCGCGTTGAATACCTGGCAGTAGAGAGCGAGAAAATCGGAGGTTTTTGCGTCTACCGGATACAGATACTCGCGCCAGGCATTCTCGCTCCAGGACGGGCAACCGAGGTAGTAAGGCAGATCCATCAGATATACAGATCGAGGCCCAGCACGTCCGCGTCCCAATCGACAAAACCGGCAGTGCTCAGGTAGCTGGCCAGCGCCATGGCTACGCTTTTCTTCATGGTGCGGTGGTAGATCATGTCTTGCTGACGGGCGGGCAGGTTGCTCAGGCGTTGCGCAGCGGCTTGCGCGGCACGCGCCGCCAGTTGCTCCTCGCTCGGAAATTCCAGCTCGCCATCGATAATCTCGACGGATTCATCCAGCGCCGCGTTGCCTTTGCGCGGCTTGCGCTTGATGGGGTAGGACTGAGTGGAAACGCCGTCTATACGCATAATGTCATGCTCGGTATCGATGATGGCAATTTAGCGGCACTTGACCGACTTAGCAAACTGCCGAGTGATAACTAGAACACAGAAAGCGCAAAAGGTTTTAAGCGAGGGGGGAGAAACTGACGATTGGCGAAGGGAAGATCAAAAGATCGCAGCCTTCGGCAGCTCCTACAGGGAAATGCATTCCAAATGTAGGAGCTGCCGAAGGCTGCGATCTTTCGAAGTGTCAGCGGGCTTTGGGGGTGGCGACCTTATCGCGCAGGTAAACCGGTTGTGCGTCGTCCGCCGGGATCGCTTCACCGCGCTCCCAGGCGAAACGTGCCAGGGTCAACAGGTCTTCGGCGTGGGGCAGCATGCCAGCGTCGGAGCCGCTCAGATTGACCGCGATGCGCTCACCATAACCCCAACCGGTACCGGCACCGAACCAGTCGCCACTGGCATCGACCGGCAGCGCAGCCACTTGCGGCGGCAGCACGGCTTCGGCACCAACCAGACGCATCTCCCCCGCCGTCTCGCGATAGCAACCCCAATACACTTCATCCATCCGCGCGTCGATGGCAGCCGCCACCTGACTTGCGCCATGCTCGCGAAAGGCACGCTGCGCCAGCACGGCAAGGTTGGATACCGGCAATACTGGACGATCCAGCGCAAACGCCAAACCCTGCACCACGCCGATGGCAATACGAACACCGGTAAACGCGCCAGGGCCACGACCAAAGGCAATCGCGTCAACCGCCTGCAGCGTGGTGCCCGCATCGGCGAGCAATTGCTGAATCATAGGCAGCAGCTTCTGCGCATGCAGGCGCGGGATCACCTCGTAATGGCTCGTCACCTTGCCGTCATGCAGCAAGGCAACGGAGCAAGCTTCAGTCGCGGTGTCCAGGGCCAGCAAGGTGCTCATCGATGTTTCCAAAACAGGGGTGGGAAAAAAGTGCGTCAGTATAAACAACTACGGCCCGCAAGCGGGCCGTGGATGATGCGCCGATTCAGACTTTTCAGCTCAGCGCGGCCAGCACCTTGGCGGTGATCGCATCAACCGAACCTACGCCTGGAATGTGGCTGTACTTTGGCTTGCCACCGTTTTTGGCGGAAAGGTTCTGATAGAACTCCACCAGCGGTTTGGTCTGCGAATGGTAGACCGACAGGCGATGACGCACGGTTTCTTCGGTGTCGTCCTTGCGCTGGACCAGCTCTTCGCCGGTGATGTCGTCCTTGCCTGCCAGTTTCGGCGGGTTGTAGACGATGTGGTACACGCGGCCGCTGGCTTCGTGAACACGGCGACCGGCGATGCGCTGAACGATCTCTTCATCTTCAACAGCGATTTCCACCACGGCGTCCAGTTCGACCCCGGCAGTGACCAGCGCTTCAGCCTGCGGAATGGTGCGCGGGAAGCCATCGAACAGGAAACCGTTGGCGCAATCAGGTTGAGCGATGCGGTCCTTGACCAGCGCGATGATCAGGTCATCCGACACCAGGCCGCCGGCATCCATGATGCTCTTGGCTTGTACGCCCAGTGGCGTGCCAGCCTTGACCGCAGCACGCAGCATGTCGCCGGTGGAGATTTGCGGAATGCCGAATTTCTCGGTGATGAACTTTGCCTGAGTACCTTTACCGGCCCCGGGAGCTCCCAGCAGAATGACGCGCATCGATGTGCTCCTCAATTTTTTATATAAAAGCTTTACAAAACAAAGGATTCGCTCGTAACCAACGGATCCTGAAAATACGGGTCGTGGCCGCACAAACGGCCAAAGGCTGATCAAGATACACAGCAGGCTGCGCCCACACAAGACGCCAAAAGTCGGAGAAACCGACGCCCGCCGCGACCTTGCGACGCGGTAACCCAAGTCGCAACCCCAACATTAACTGTCGCCTCGCGGCACTTTCCTGCAGCTGGAGTAGCGGCATCCGACCCTCATCGCGAATGCCGCCCGGCGTGGTCAGCAACCTTAGCCGGTGTTGCGCAATCCGGCGGCGATCCCCGCCACAGACACCAGCAGCGCCTGTTCCACCGGGCTGTCCTGCTCCGCATCCTGCCGCCGCGAACGCGCCAACAGTTCGGCCTGCAATAGATGCAGCGGGTCGAGATAGGTGTTGCGCAGGCGGATGAATTCGAGGGTGTCCGGGCTGTGCGCCAGCAGCTGCGACTGCCCGGTCAGACCGAGCACCACCGAGCACGCCTGCGACAATAGGTCGCGTAACTGCGCACCCAGCGGCAGCAGATCGGCTTCGACCAAACGTTCGTCATAAGACTGCGCAATATCCGCGTCGGCCTTGGCCAGAACCATCTCGAGCATATCGATGCGGGTGCGGAAAAACGGCCATTGCTCGCGCATCTGCCCGAGCAATTCACCCTCGCCGCGTTCCAGTGCCTTGCTCAGCGCGGTCTCCCAGCCCAGCCAGGCCGGCAGCATCAATCGGGTTTGGGTCCAGCCGAAGATCCACGGGATCGCCCGCAAGCTTTCGATACCGCCGGCGCGACGCTTGGCCGGACGACTGCCGAGCGGCAAGCGACCCAACTCCTGCTCCGGCGTGGACTGGCGGAAGTATTCGACGAATTGCGGATTTTCCCGCACGACCTGACGGTAAGCGCTGACACCGTCCGCCGCCAATTCGTCCATCAGATGCCGCCATTCAGCGGTCGGCGGTGGCGGTGGCAGCAAGGTCGCTTCGAGCACGGCGGCCAGGTACAGATTGAGGTTTTGCTCGGCGATGTCCGGCAGGCCGAATTTGAAACGAATCATTTCGCCCTGTTCGGTAGTACGGAAACGCCCGGCCACCGAACCCGGTGGTTGCGACAGAATCGCCGCGTGCGCCGGACCGCCGCCACGGCCAACGGTGCCGCCACGACCGTGGAACAGCAGCAGTTCGACTTGCTGTTCGCGGCAGATTTCAACTAATCGTTCCTGCGCGCGGTATTGCGCCCACGCCGCAGCAGTGGTGCCGGCGTCCTTGGCCGAGTCGGAATAACCGATCATCACTTCCTGCGGGCCGTGCAGGCGCGCGCGATAGCCTGGCAACAGCAGCAGACGCTCCATCACCGGCCCGGCGTTGTCGAGGTCGGCGAGGGTTTCGAACAGCGGCACCACGCGCATCGGCCGCAGCACGCCGGATTCCTTGAGCAGCAGTTGCACCGCGAGCACGTCGGAAGCCGCGCCGGCCATGGAGATCACGTAGGAGCCCAGCGAAGCGGCGGGCGCGGCGGCGATTTCCTTGCAGGTGTTGAGCACTTCGGCGGTGTCGGCCGATGGTTTGAAATGCGCGGGCAGCAACGGTCGACGGTTGCTCAGCTCCTCGGTGAGGAAGTTGATGCGCTGTTCTTCGTCCCAGTCCTCATAGCGGCCGAGGCCGAGGTAATCGGTGATTTCCGTCATTGCCGAGCTGTGCCGCGTCGAGTCCTGACGCACATCGAGGCGCACCAGGAACAGGCCGAACGTCACCGCGCGGCGCAGGCAATCGAGCAACGGCCCGTCGGCGATCACACCCATGCCGCGCTCGTGCAGCGAGTCAAAGCACAGCTGCAGAGGCTCCAGCAGGTCGCGATTATCGTGCAGTACATCGGCGGTTGCCGGGGTCGGCGCGGTCAATGCAGCGTGCGCCCAATTACGCGTCGCACGCAGACGTTCGCGCAATTGTTTGAGCACCGCGCGATAGGGTTCGGCACTGTCGCCGGCCTTGGCCTTCAGCGCGTCGCTGGCCTGCTGCATCGACAGTTCGCCAGCGAGATGATCGACATCGCGCAGATACAAGTCAGCGGCCATCCAGCGCGCCAGCAGCAAGACTTCGCGGGTCACTGCTGCGGTGACATTGGGGTTGCCGTCACGGTCGCCGCCCATCCACGAGGCGAAGCGAATCGGCGCGGCTTCCAGCGGCAAGCGCAGGCCCGTCGCGGCGAACAGCGCCTGATCGGCCTTGCGCATGTGATTGGGGATCGCCTGCCACAACGAATGCTCGATCACCGCAAAGCCCCATTTGGCTTCATCGACCGGCGTCGGGCGGGTTCGGCGGATTTCTTCGGTGTGCCAGGCTTCGGCGATGAGCCGCTGCAGTTTGGTCTGGATCTGCTCGCGCTCGGCGCTGGTGAGGTCGCGATGGTCCTGCGCAGCGAGTTGCGCAGCAATCGCGTCGTACTTCTGGATCAACGTGCGCCGGGCCACTTCGGTCGGGTGAGCGGTCAGCACCAATTCGATTTCCAGCCGTGCCAGTTGCCGGGCCAGGGATTCGCCGCTGTGACCTTCGTTGCGCAGGCGCGCGAGCAGTTCCGGCAATACCCGCGACTCGAACGGCGCCGGTTGCGACTCCTCGCGGCGATGGATCAACTGATATTGCTCGGCAATATTGGCCAGGTTGAGAAACTGGTTGAACGCCCGCGCGACCGGGAGCAATTCGTCTTCGCTCAATTGATTGAGGCTGGCGCTCAGTTCGGCATCCATCGAGCCGCGCCGGTCGGCCTTGGCGCCCTTGCGGATCTGCTCGATCTTGGCGAGGAATTGCTCGCCGTACTGGTCTCGAATGGTGTTGCCCAACAGCTCTCCGAGCAGGTGAACATCTTCGCGCAAGCGTGCATCAATATCGGTCATCAGCAGTTCTCCAGCGGTAATCGGGGACAGCGCAGAAACGAATGCTTTGCCAGAGAGTGCCGCTCTGCGCCGCTTCTTACAAGCAGGCGACGAACCGACTTAAACCTTGCACGCCAAAGCCAGTCTCAACATTAAGCCGTACGACGGCCCGCCGCCGGCGCTGCCGGACACTCACCCAAGCCTGCTCTGCGCAGGCGCGAAATGAGGTCATCATGAAAATTCGTGAACTCGCCCAGCATTGGGAAGAAAACGCCAAAGGTCGCCTGACCGACACCGGCTACACGATTCATCTGGATGTGGAATCCGCCGCGCGCCTGGCAGCAATAGCCGAGATGTATCCCAAACGTCATCCCGAGGAGCTGCTCGGCGAGCTGATCGGTGCCGCGCTTGAGGAATTCGAAGCAAGCCTGCCGTATGTGAAGGGCTCGACGGTGGTGGCGACGGATGAGGAAGGTGATCCGTTGTATGAGGATGTCGGTCCGACCCCGCGTTTTCTGGCGTTGTCGCGGCGGCATTTGCATGATCTGTCCTCGACTGAGAACAAGCAGAAGCACTGACCTGGAACACCTCAACCTGTGGGAGCGAGCTTGCTCGCGAATGCGGTTTGTAAGCCAACATCTGCAGTGCCTGATAAACCGTATTCGCGAGCAGGCTCGCTCCCACATTTGATCTTTTTACGCTTGTTTAACACCCCGCGCGTACCGCTTCAAACCGCCAAAGTTCCCGTCCCAGAGCCTTGTCCAAACGGTCAATTTAATTTTTGGCGATAGGCCATCTTTTCTGAACTTTTCAAAAATGCCGCCGGTCGGAACAGGTAACCACGCCTGGAACGAGCGTTTCAATTCGCGTCAACAAGCGATGCTTTCGGCTCCTCTGCCAGGATGGATTCAGTTGTATTTTCAGGAGATGCCTAATGGAGTTGAAGACCATGAAAACCCAAACCTCGTTTTCCCACCTGCGCGGTCTGAAACTGGCCGCTCTGGCCATCGGCACCAGCTTCGTGCTCGCCGGTTGCGCGGGTAACCCACCGACCGAGCAGTACGCCGTGACCCAGTCGGCCGTCAACAGCGCCGTCAGCGCTGGCGGTACCGAGTTCGCTGCAGTGGAAATGAAGCAGGCTCAGGACAAACTGAAACAAGCTGAAATCGCCATGCATGACAAGAAGTATGACGAGGCTCGTCGCCTGTCCGAACAGGCTGAATGGGACGCTCGCGTCGCCGAACGCAAGGCTCAGGCCGCCAAGGCCGAACAGGCTGTGAAGGATTCCCAGAAAGGTGTTCAGGAACTGCGTCAGGAAAGCCAGCGCACTGTGCAGTAAGCGCGCATCCCGATCGCAAAGCTGAAACTCTTATCGATAGAAAGGACGACAAATTATGCGTAAGCAAC
The DNA here is from genome assembly GCF_044542195.1 of Pseudomonas sp. NPDC079367. Classification (NCBI taxonomy): domain Bacteria; kingdom Pseudomonadati; phylum Pseudomonadota; class Gammaproteobacteria; order Pseudomonadales; family Pseudomonadaceae; genus Pseudomonas; species Pseudomonas sp. NPDC079367. Next base: position 6,438 of record NZ_JBITTW010000047.1, on the reverse strand, counting down.
TGATGATTCCCGCTCTTCTGGCCGCAAGCGTTGCACTGGCTGCCTGCTCCACCCCGCCTAACCCGAACCTGGAACAGGCGCGCACCAACTACGCCGGCCTGCAGGCCAACCCACAGGCGAGCAAAGTCGCGGCACTGGAAACCAAAGACGCCAGCGATTATCTGGACAAGGCCGACAAGGCTTATCTGGACAAGGAAGACGCGGCCAAGGTTGACCAACTGGCTTATCTGACCAACCAGCGCGTGGAAGTGGCCAAGCAGACCATCGCCCTGCGCACCGCTGAAAACAACCTGAAGAACGCCGCTGCCCAACGCGCCCAGGCCCGTCTGGATGCCCGTGACCAGCAGATCAAACAACTGCAGGACAGCCTCAACGCCAAGCAGACCGATCGCGGTACGCTGGTGACGTTCGGTGACGTGCTGTTCGCCACCAACAAGGCTGATCTGAAATCCAGCGGTCTGGTGAACATCAACAAACTGGCGCAATTCCTTCAGGAAAACCCGGATCGCAAAGTGATCGTCGAGGGTTACACCGACAGCACCGGCACCGCGAGCTACAACCAGTCGCTGTCCGAGCGTCGCGCGACTTCCGTGCAGATGGCCCTGATCAAAATGGGCGTCGATCCTTCGCGCATCGTCGCTCAGGGTTATGGCAAGGAATACCCGGTAGCGGATAACGGCAGCGTCTCGGGCCGTGCGATGAACCGTCGTGTGGAAGTGACCATTTCCAACGACAACCAACCGGTTGCACCGCGTTCTTCGGTGAGCTCGAACTAAGCTTTACGTCGTAACGCAAAAACCCCCGCCTCAGTGATCAGGCGGGGGTTTTTGAAGATTAAAAGATCGCAGCCTTCGGCAGCTTCTACATGGGAATCCATCTCCTGTAGGCGCTGCCGAAGGCTGCGATCTTTGCTTTTAAGGCTGTAGTTTTTGTGGGGTCTCTTCACCCATGCAACGCACCGCTTTCTTCTGCGCATTGACCAACACCCCGGTCAGGCCTTTCTGCTCGGTATCAAACAGCACCAGCACGCCATCAATGCACTGCGCCACTTGTGGCGCGGGGGTCACAGAAACTTTGTAGTCTTCGCCCGGCACGGTCTTGAGCATGGTGAATTCGCTGAGCAGCAACGCATCCTCCGGCTTGGCAAAATGCAGGTAGCCGTAGTACCACAGCGCCCCGACGGTGCCGAGGATGCTGCAGATACCGGTGATGATCAGCGGGATGGCATTACGTTCTTCAGTCATTGCGGGGTCTCATCTTCGGAATTCGGGGGCGGCGGATAGTTGGGGATTTCGCCGAGGCGGCGCAGGCCGTCGAAGTGTTCGGGATCGTCGAGATAGCGCAGCATGACCTGGCGCCACACCGGGTCGCCAAAGGTTTGCACATGACCGCCACGGGTCAGCTGCAACACGCGCGGCGGGGGCGCTGCCTGATACAGGCGAATGCCGTTGGCCATCGGCACCAGCGGATCGTCGATGCTGTGGAAGATCAGCTTGGGCACGCCCGTCAGCTGCGCCATCGAGTTGATTGCGCTGTCGCCGTCGGGCACCAGCCACGACAGCGGCACCTGCAACGGCCAGGTCAGCCAGGAAGTGCTGAGGGCAAACTGGCCGACGCTGCGATAACTGGCCGGCACGCCATCCAGCACCAGCGCCTTGAGCTGTTTTTGACGCTCAGGATGTTGCACCAGCCAATGCACAGCCATGGCGCCACCGAGGCTCTGCCCGAGCAGCACCAGCGGTTTGCCCTTGACCTCGGGCGCGTTGTCGAGCCAGGCGAACGCCGCGTCGATGTCCTGATAAATCGCCGGCAGGCTCGGTTTGCCCTCGGACAAACCGTAGCCACGATAGTCGACCAGCAGCACCTGATAGCCATGCTTCGGCAACCACCAACTGCCGCCCAGGTGCATCGGCAGATTGCCGCCGTTGCCGTGCAAATGCAGGACCGTGCCTTTGACCTCGACGCCGGATTTGGCCGGCAGCCACCAGGCGTTGAGCTTCAAGCCATCAGCGGTGACCAGAGTGACGGTGCGGTATTCGAGTTTGGCTTTGTCCGGGGTGAAGACCTGACCCGGCTCCGGGTAGAACAGCAGCGAACTGCAACCGCCGAGGGTCAAGAGCAGGCAAAGAATGCCGAGGATTCTCATCCGGTGAAACCTCGCAGAGAAAAGAGCTGAACACAAATCAAACCGGTGGGAGCGGGCTTGCTCGCGAAGGCGGTGTGTCAGTCGACACCTTTTTTGAATATCAGACCGCTTTCGCGAGCAAGCCCGCTCCCACAGGGGATAGACGGGTTGGGGTTAGAGGATATTGGAATAGTCCGCCTCAATCCGGTCCAGGCTCAAATGGTTGAGGAAGTTGGAGAAACACATCCACGCCGACAACGCATTCATGTCACGGAACTGATCCGGCAGATATTTGGGTGGCACCACCAGCCCTTCATCCACCAGCTGACGCAAAGTCCGCATGTCTTCCAGCGTGGTCTTGCCACAGAACAACAGCGGAATCTGCTCAAGCTTGCCCTTGCGCACGGCCAACTGAATGTAGTTGTAAACCATGATGAAGCCCTTGAGGTAGGACAAGTCTTTGGTGAATGGCAGACCGGTCGGTGTCGAGCCACGGAAGACCCGGCTGGCGTTACCGTAGCTTTCGGCCATTTCGAAACCCTGCTCGCGGAAGAATTCGTAGATCTGCAAGAAGTCCGCGCCCTCCTCGACCATATGAATCGCACGGGTGCGGTTGGTCAGTTTGCGCAAGCGACTCGGGTAGGAGGCGAAAGTAATGATCTCCATCAGGATCGCCAGCCCTTCCTGGGTCACCGTCGACGAGGGCGGGCCTTTCGACAGGAAGGTACAGATCGGCTGGTTCAAACCGTTGAGCGTGGTGCCGACATGCACCAGGCCTTCGTGAACTTCCAGCGCACGCACGTCGCGGTCGTTGAACAGCGCGTCGGTGCGGATCTTGATGTAGTCGGCGCCCGCTGCGGCGTCGGCAACAATGCCATCGGACTCGAACACGCGAATGGTTTCTTCGGCCTCGCCAAACACCTTGTTCAAGCGGGTTTGCAGCAGGTGCACCGCGTCCTTGGCGGTAAGGATTTTCGGTTCGTCCTTGAGGTCGCCGCGCCCGTCGATGTTATTCAGGTAGTCGGACATCATCAGGCCGAGGTCGGCCAACGTCGGGTCGCCGGCGTGGAAGGCATCGGACGCTGCGCCGTAAAGCTCCTGCGAAATCAGGCCGAAGTCCTCGGTGCCGCGCGCCTCCAGCATGCGCACCACCATGCGGTATTCCTTGCACATGCGGCGCATGATCTGCCCGACCGGATTGAACTGGCCGAGCTGGCGGGTGATGTCGCGTTCGATGTTCTGGAATTCCAGTTTGACCTGGCTTGAATCAAACGACAGCGGGCGGTTGAGGTAGTAGTCGCGATCCACCGACGGCATTTCCTTGCCTTTGGCCTTGAGGAAGCCCTTGCGCACGTTGTCGTCCCACTTGACCGCATCGAGCACGCGGATCGGCGTCTGCGCCAGCACAATGCGATCGGACAACATGCGTATCGTCTGCTGGTAATCGTCCACCCGAAACTCCTGTAGAAAACGTGACGCTTTGAATGACTGGGCGCGGCCCCCCTGTAGGAGCTGCCGAAGGCTGCGATCTTTTGACCCTGGTCTTCTAAAAGCAGATCAAAAGATCGCAGCCTTCGGCAGCTCCCACAGGGGGATCGGCGTCAGACGGACGGCATTGTGTTACACCGACGCCAATACAAGGTGCATATAGCGCGTCAGGATCCCGAGCATGTCCTCTTCAGCCAAGGGCTCGGCGTCATTGAGCAGGCCCTGATATTCCATCCGTCCGATAATCGCCGTCAACACCTTGGCATCCTGCTGCGGTTCACGCGAGCCCAGCACCTGGAACAACTGGCAGGTGCCCTGCAACAGAATCTGCTGATGCGAGCGCACCAGAATGGCCAGACGCGGGTTGAGCAGCGCTTCCTGGCGGAACGCCTGTTCGGCCATCAGATGCTCACGGCGATTGATCAGTTGCCGATGCACGTAATCGGCCATCAACCGCGCAATGTCGTCGGCCAGTTGCGACCGCGACTCCGGACTACCGTCGGCACTGACCACCATTTCGCGCAGCAGGCCTTCGTTGTTGATCCACAACTTGGCCATGTACGCCGCGCTGCGTTCCACGTACTGGGCGAAGGTATCGGTGAGCAGGTCATCGATATCCTTGAAGTAATACGTGGTCGCCGACAACGGCACACCGGCCTCGGCCGCCACCGCACGATGGCGCACGGCACGCACGCCGTCGCGCACGACAATGCGCATCGCCGCGTCGAGAATGTCCTGGCGACGCTGCTCACTGCCCTGTCGGCTGGCCTTGCGGCCCTGGTACTGAACACTTTCAGCGACCGCAGTGGCGATACCCGCTGCGCCTTCTTGAGCTATTGCACCCATCACGACAGCACTTCCTCTACTAATTCCAAAGTAACCAACTGATACATTTGTACCAGACAGGCAATAAAAAGCCGCCTGTTTTAGGCGGCTTTTTAACTGAAACGTTTACGCTTGCGGTCGCATGTGCGGGAACAGGATCACATCGCGGATCGATGGCGAGTTGGTCAGCAACATCACCAGACGATCAATGCCGATGCCTTCACCGGCCGTTGGCGGCATGCCGTACTCCAGCGCCCGAACGAAGTCGGCGTCATAGTGCATGGCTTCGTCGTCACCGGCGTCCTTGTCGGCCACCTGCGCCATGAAGCGTTCGGCCTGGTCTTCCGCGTCGTTCAACTCGGAATAGGCGTTGGCGATTTCACGACCACCGATGAACAGCTCGAAACGGTCGGTGACGTTCGGGTTCTCATCGTTGCGACGGGCCAGCGGCGACACTTCGAACGGGTACTGCGTGATGAAGTGCGGCTGCTCCAGCTTGTGCTCGACCAGCTCTTCGAAAATCATCACTTGCAGCTTGCCCAGACCTTCGAAGCCGAGCACCTTGGCGCCGGCCTTCTTGGCGATGGCGCGAGCCTTGTCGATGTCGTTCAGATCATCGGCGGTCAGCTCAGGGTTGTACTTGAGAATCGAGTCGAACACCGACAGACGCACGAACGGCTCACCGAAGTGGAACACCTTGTCGCCATACGGGACGTCGGTGCTGCCCAGAACCAGCTGCGCCAGTTCGCGGAACAGTTCTTCGGTGAGGTCCATGTTGTCTTCGTAATCGGCGTACGCCTGATAGAACTCCAACATGGTGAATTCAGGGTTGTGGCGGGTCGAAACGCCTTCGTTACGGAAGTTGCGGTTGATCTCGAAGACCTTCTCGAAACCGCCAACCACCAGACGCTTCAGATAAAGCTCAGGGGCAATACGCAGGAACATTGGCAGGTCCAGCGCATTGTGGTGGGTTTCGAACGGCTTGGCCGCAGCGCCGCCGGGAATGGTCTGCAGCATCGGCGTTTCGACTTCGAGGAAGTCGCGCTTCATCAGGAAGCTGCGGATGTGCGCGATCACTTGCGAACGTACGCGGAACGTCTGGCGCACGTCTTCGTTGACGATCAGGTCAACGTAACGCTGACGATAGCGCTGCTCGGTGTCGGTCAGGCCGTGGTGCTTGTCCGGCAGCGGGCGCAGCGACTTGGTCAGCAGACGGACGTTGGTCATTTCTACGTAGAGGTCACCCTTGCCGGAACGCGCCAGGGTGCCTTCGGCAGCAATGATGTCGCCCATGTCCCAGGTTTTCACCGCAGCCAGGGTTTCTTCAGGCAAGGTCTTGCGATTGACGTAGACCTGAATGCGCCCGGTCATGTCCTGGATCACCATGAACGAGCCACGGTTGAGCATGATGCGACCGGCGACCTTGACCGGGATTGCAGCCTCTGCCAGCTCTTCCTTGGTCTTGTCCGCGTACTGTTTCTGCAAGGCATCGCAGTAGTTTTCGCGGCGGAAGTCGTTGGGGAAGGCATTGCCCTTGGCGCGCTCGGCAGCAAGCTTTTCCTTGCGCAGGGCGATCAGGGAGTTTTCTTCCTGTTGCAGGGCTTGCGGGTCGAGTTGTAGGTCGCTCATGTCTTTAAGTATTCCATCAGGTTCGTTGCCCCCAGCCTTCGGCTGGGGATCGCGGGCGAGCCCGCTCCCACAGAGGGTGTTACAGGCCGGATTTCAGGCTGGCTTCCAGGTATTCGTCGATGTCGCCGTCGAGCACCTTGTCGCAATCGCTGCGTTCGATATTGGTGCGCAGATCCTTGATCCGCGACGCATCGAGCACGTAAGAGCGGATCTGGTGACCCCAGCCGATGTCCGACTTGGTGTCTTCCAGCGCTTGCGAGGCGGCGTTGCGCTTCTGCATTTCCTGCTCGTACAACTTGGCCCGCAGCATTTTCATGGCGGTGTCCTTGTTGGCGTGCTGGGAACGTTCGTTCTGGCAGCTGACCACGGTG
>NZ_JBITTW010000046.1:9980-48061 GCF_044542195.1 Pseudomonas sp. NPDC079367 | reverse complement strand
ACATGGCCAACAGGGAACGCATCATGATCGCGTCGGCAAAACCGCGCAGCAGCATGACCATGGCGACGATGATGTACATCACGCCGATTTTCTTGTGGTCGACCGAAGTCAGCCACTCGGTCCACAGGTACGTCCACTTCTTGAAGTAAGTGATCGCAGCGAACAGTGCCAGACCACCGAGGGCGATCATGGCGATGGTCACCATCACGATCGGCTCGTGGAATGGGACTGCTTCCCAACTTAATTTACCAAACATCGTTTACTCCTCTGCCCCGGCAGCTGAATGCGAACCCGCGTCAATATCCGTGGCCGCCACTTCTTTCTCTTTCTTCTCGTGCTTCAGCGGCTTGCCCGGTTTCATACCTTCGTACTTGTCGACGATGATCTGGAACTGGTTAGGCGTGACCGACGAGTAGAGCTCGACTGGGTTGTTCTGGCTCGGTTTGGCCAGGGCCGCGTATTCAGCCTGATCAAGCTGTTTAGGCGACTTCTTGACTTCATTTACCCAGGCGTCGAAATCTTCCTGAGTAGTGGAGATAGCCTTGAATTTCATACCGGTGAAACCGGCGCCGCTGTAGTTGGCGGAGATACCATCCATCTCAGCGTTGCGGTCGGCGATCAGGTGCAGCTTGGTCTGCATGCCCGCCATCGCGTAGATCTGGCCGCCCAGGCCCGGGATGAAGAACGAGTTCATCACGGCGTCGGAGGTGATCTTGAAGTTGATCGGCGTGTGCGCCGGGAACACGATCTTGTTGACCGTGGCAATGCCTTGTTCCGGGTAGATGAACAGCCACTTCCAGTCCAGCGCGACGACTTCGATAGTCACCGGCTTCACGTCAGACTCGATCGGACGATACGGGTCCAGCTCGTGAGTCGAGATGTAAGTGATGTAGCCCAGGGCGATGATGATCAGCACCGGGATGGTCCATACGGCCACTTCGATCTTGGTCGAGTGCGACCACTTCGGCGTGTAGACAGCGTTCTTGTTCGAAGCGCGGTACTTCCAGGCAAACAGGAAGGTCATGACGATGACCGGCACGACGACCAACAGCATCAGCAGCGTGGCGGTGATGATCAGGTTGCGCTGTTCCAGGCCGACCTGGCCCGTTGGATTGAGCAAGGTCATGTTGCAGCCTCCAGCAACAACGTGCCGAGCAGCGGCACTAGGCCTAGTAATCTGGGGTACCTGTTTTTACTCATCTCACGACCTCTAAAGCAGCTTGCGCAATGCAGTTGGGTTTTGATCGCCAACACTTCACCCTGCCAAGGGTTGGCATTTTCTTTGGATTGAATAAGGGCCGCCCGTCGCGCGTTACACGCTCGACAAAACCTTGGGACAGCGTTCAGTTCTTATTCGAATTCGTGGTCAAAGGCCTTGTTACAGACCAATTCCATTTGGTGCGGAAAATTGGAAAGGCACCGACACCAGGGTGTCTTGAAAGCCTCGCGGCTCGCTCGACACCCGACCTCCTGATCAGTTCCTTGATAAAGGCTGAACAGCGCCGGGAATTCAGTGCGGGCGATTGTAGATAGGTAGCGCCCTATACACCATGTCTTATCCCGAAATAATTTTTATCACTCAGAGCAACAATCCATCGCCATTTTTGCAAAAGTTGCGCAAGTTATCGAAAGCGTTTCTCAATAAAAGCGACAAAATCCGCCAGCGTAAGCGCCTCAAATCAGACAGCTCTGCACCCGATCTACAACCGCTGGATCAGCGCAAAGCCCGATGTTCCAAGGGCTTCGCCCATCTGCCGGCGCCTGTTAAAACTGCCTGCTCTGGTACGTCCGTGCTGAAGCCCGAAAACGCTGAAACTGGCCAATGTTTTTATGTAACAGGCGGCCAATCCGCCGCATCCCGAGTCCCTGCGACAGCCCGCGTGTGACAACATGTCGCACATTTGCCGCACGCTTCATTGCCGTTCGTCACGGTGTTTTCACAAACGCTCTGAAATGCAAAACGCCCCGATTTTCAGCAGCGAAAATCGGGGCGTTTTGTTTATCGGCAGCTGTGCCGAGAAGTTGACTCAGCGCAGCGCTTTTCGATTACGCGAAGTCAGCAGCGGCACCAGAATCACCACCAGCACGAACGCTACCAGCGCCCATTGTGCCAGCGACAGGCCGAGGATCGGCGGATACGGCGTCGAGCAAAAACCATCGACCTGGAAGCCCAGCGGGAAGATCTTCGCCAGTGGCAGATCATCGACAATCGGCTGCAGCACATCGACCCCACAACTCACCGCCGGATAGAACTGCGTATAGACGTGATGCCCGGCTACTGCGGCGCCAGCAATCGCACAGACCACCACCAGCGTCTCGAATACGGTGATGCTGCGACGGCTGCGCATGCCTGCGCCGATAAAGGCGAACAGTGCAATCAGCAACAGCGCATAGCGCTGCAGGATGCACAGCGGGCACGGTGCCTCGCCTAACACGACCTGCATGTACAACGCACCGCCGATCAACGCCAGACAGATGATCCCCAGCAGCATCAGATAGCGCCGCTCACGTCCCAACCGCATCGTTTCCTCGCTCATTGCCTTTCCTTTGTAAGTCCATGGTTCAGCCGGCTGGCAGCTGAAATTGTCGCAAGTCTACACCGGGGCAATAAACGATAGAGCGGTTAAGGAATGATTAACCTCGTGTCGGAATTGGCGTCGAGCCCTTCGCGAGCAAGCCTGCTCCCACATTAGACCGTGCCTTGCACACAATTTGTGCTGGACGCAGCTTCGGTGTGGGAGCGGGCTTGCTCGCCAATGCAGGCGCCTCGCTTTCAGATTCACTCCAGAGCAGAAGCCGGCCCGAAGAACTCGTAGCGGCTCTGCTTCTCCGGCACGCCCAACGCTTTCAAATGCCGTTTGATCGCGCCCATGAACCCTTTCGGCCCGAGGAAGTACGCATCGACATCACGCTGCGCCGGCAGCCATTCGCCGAGCTGTTCCTGACTCAACAAGCCGACCTTGTCCGCCGCCGGGCTGACACCATCCTCCTCGGCGTAGCAATAGAAACGCTTGAGCTGCGGATGACGCGCCGCCAGTCCATCGACCCAGTCACGGAATGCGTGAACGCTGCCGTTGCGCGCGCAGTGGATAAAGTGCACCGGACGTTCGGTCGCCAGCGCGGCTTCCAACATCGCCAACGTCGGGGTGATGCCGACGCCGCCACTGATCAGCACCAGCGGCTTGTCGCTGGCCGCCAGGGTGAATTCGCCCGACGGCGGGAACAGTTGGATGCTCGAGCCGACGTTCAGCTGATCATGCAAGTAGTTGGACGCGCGACCATTCGGTTCACGCTTGACGCTGATGCGGTACTGACCGTTATTGGCCAGTGCCGACAGCGAATAGTTGCGGCGGATTTCTTCGCCATCGAGGATCAGCTTCATGCCGATGTACTGACCCGGCTCGACCGCAAGAATCGGCCCTTTGTCCGCCGGTTCGAAGTAGAACGAGGTGATCTCCGCGCTCTCCTGTACTTTCGCCGCGACGATGAATTCACGCGCACCGCGCCAGCCACCGACGGCGTGTTCCTTCTGGTCATAGATAGCGGTTTCCGCGCCGATCAGGATGTCGGCCAGTTGCCCGTACGCAGCGCCCCAGGCACTCATCACCTCAGGCGTGGCGATCTCTTCGCCGAGCACTTCGCAAATGGCGCGCAGCAGGCAGGTGCCAACAATGGGGTAATGCTCCGGCAGAATCTGCAGGGCGACGTGTTTGTTGATGATCTTCGCCACCAGATCGCCCAACTGGTCGAGTTGATCGATGTGCCGGGCGTACATCAGCACGCCGTTGGCCAAGGCACGCGGCTGATCGCCACTGGCCTGATGCGCCTGGTTGAACAGCGGGCGCACCTCCGGGTATTCGGAGAGCATCATGCGATAGAAATGCGTGATCAACGCCTCGCCGCCGCTTTCCAGCAGAGGCACGGTGGACTTGACGATGGCACGATCCTGGACGCTAAGCATAAGGTGACTCCTGCGCTTTCTTGAAAGATTGCCTTAGGGATATCAGCTTTCGTGCCAACTAATTAATGCTTTAGAATCAATAGCTTGAAATCGACATAGTCATTTCGACACAAATGGACGTATAGTCATCGCGACTACACCTTGTCTCTTTGACTACATACCCATGACCGCCAAATCCTTGCTTACCGCCCTGCTGCCTCTGGTCGCCGACCTGTCCCGCGAACTGCCCGAAGGTGAGCGCTACCGGCGCCTGCTTGAGGCCATGCGCGCCTTGCTTCCTTGCGATGCCGCCGCGTTGTTGCGTCTGGATGGCGAATCACTGGTGCCGCTGGCGGTGGATGGTTTGAGTACCGACACCCTCGGCCGGCGCTTCAAAGTCAGCGAGCACCCGCGCTTCGAAATTCTCCTGGCCGGTGCCGGGCCGACGCGCTTCGCTGCCGACAGCGAGCTGCCCGATCCCTATGACGGGCTGGTCGACGGCCTCGACGATCACCTCGAGGTTCACGACTGCCTCGGCTGTCCTTTATTTGTTGATGAAAAACTCTGGGGCCTGATCACCCTTGATGCGCTTGATCCCGAGCGTTTCGAGCCGATCGAGCTCGATGCCCTGCAAGCCTTCGCCAGCCTCGCCTCGGCCACGGTCAACGCTGCCGAACGCATCGAACGTCTGGCCACTCGTGCCGAGGACGAACATCAGCGCGCCGAGGTTTACCGTCAGGCCAGCGGCCAGCAGAACCGCGAAATGATCGGCCAGAGCAAAGCGCACAAACGTCTGGTGGAAGAAATCAATCTGGTCGGCGGCAGCGACCTGACCGTTCTGATCACCGGCGAAACCGGCGTCGGCAAAGAGCTGGTCGCCCAAGCCATTCACGCTGCTTCCGCGCGCGCCGACAAACCGATCATCAGCCTCAACTGCGCCGCCCTCCCCGACACACTGGTAGAAAGCGAATTGTTCGGCCACGTGCGCGGCGCTTTCACCGGCGCCACCAGCGACCGTCGCGGCAAGTTCGAACTGGCCAATGGCGGCACGTTGTTTCTTGACGAAGTTGGCGAGCTGTCGCTGACGGTTCAGGCCAAGTTGCTGCGCGTACTGCAGAGCGGTCAGTTGCAGCGCCTGGGTTCGGACCAGGAGCATCAGGTTGATGTGCGTTTGATTGCGGCGACCAATCGCGATCTGGCCGAGGAGGTGCGAAGCGGTCGCTACCGCGCCGACTTCTATCACCGCTTGAGCGTGTATCCGCTGCGAGTGCCGGCGCTGCGTGATCGTGGGCGTGATGTGTTGTTGCTCAGTGGTTTCTTTCTCGAGCAGAACCGCTCGCGCATGGGCCTCAATAGCCTGCGCTTGAACAGTGATGCTCAGGAAGCGCTGCTGGCCTATACCTGGCCGGGCAATGTCCGTGAGCTGGAGCACCTGATCGGGCGCAGTGCGCTCAAAGCGCTGGGTAACTGCAAGGTGCGGCCAAAGATTCTGAGCCTGAGTGCGGCGGATCTGGATTTGCCGCATGAGGTTGTCGATCACGTGCTTGCGCCTGTCGACGCAGGCTTGGCCAAAGCAATGCCGATGGTCGGCGCCGATTTGCGTACTGCGACGGATGAGTTTCAGCGGCGCTTGATCAACGCCGCACTTGAGCGTCATCAGCATAATTGGGCGAGTGCGGCGCGGGAGCTGGGGGTGGATCGGGCGAACCTTGGGCGGATGGCCAAGCGTTTGGGGATGAAAGGCTGACGAGCCAATAGCCTAAAGCCCACCCCGATCACGCCGATAACCCGGCATCAAAGGTTTCTGGCGATTTCCACTCTCGCCCATCCACAGAAGGTTCTTATGTCCTCCACCAAAGCCCGCGCAGATTCACTTTCGCTTCTGCTGTTTACCTTGCGCAGCGGCAAGCTGATGGCGATCAACCTGCTGAAAGTCAGTGAAATCATCCCCTGTCCGCCGCTGACCAAGCTGCCGGAGTCGCACCCGCACGTCAAAGGCATCGCCTCGCTGCGCGGTGCCTCGCTGTCGGTGATCGACCTCAGCCGCGCCATCGGCGAGCGGCCGCTGGAAGATCCCAACGGTGGCTGCCTGATCGTCACCGATGTCAGCCGCTCCAAGCAGGGTCTGCACGTGCAAGCGGTGAGCAAGATCGTTCACTGCCTGACCACCGACATCAAGCCGCCACCGTTCGGCTCTGGCGGCTCGCGCGCCTACATCACCGGCGTGACCTCGGTAGACGGTACGCTGGTGCAGGTGCTGGACATCGAAAAAGTCATTCACAGCATCGCCCCGGCGCAGATCGAAATGGCGCCGACCGACCTGACCATGGAAGACGCCGAAGTGCTCGGCAACGCGCGCATTCTGGTGGTCGACGACAGCCAGGTGGCATTGCAACAATCGGTGCACACCCTGCGCAACCTCGGCCTGCAATGCCATACCGCGCGCAGTGCCAAGGAAGCGATCGATTGCCTGCTCGACCTGCAGGGCACCGCGCAGCAGATCAACCTGATCGTCTCGGACATCGAAATGTCGGAAATGGACGGCTACGCGTTCACCCGCACCCTGCGCGAGACCCCGGATTTCGCTCATTTGTATGTGCTGCTGCACACCTCGCTCGACAGCGCGATGAACAGCGAAAAGGCTCGACTGGCCGGTGCCAACGCGGTGTTGACCAAGTTTTCCTCGCCGGAACTGACCCAACGTCTGATCGAAGCCGCCAAGCACGTCGCGGCCAACGGGCACTGAGTGTTGGCCGAGACGTTTTGCTTTCTGCTGCGCCGCGATTTGAGCGGGGTTCTGCCGGATGCGCAGTGGCCGGAGGGGATTGAGCTGTCCGTCTACCGCGAGGAAATGGCGCCGGCAGTGCATCAGTTGATGCAGCTCGGACAGCTGGAAGGTGGCGGTCGGGTACCGTCACTCGAGCAATGGCAGCAGCGGTTTGTCAGCGATCCTGAATATGATCCGGCGTTATGTTTCGTTGCCTGTGATACCGAGGGCGTGGTGGGCGTGGCGCAATGCTGGACCAGTGCCTATATCAAGAATCTGGTGGTGCACCCGCGAATGCAGGGCCGGGGGCTGGGGCGAGCGTTGTTGCTGTACGCCTTCAGTGTCTTTCAACAGCGGCGCGAGGGTTTTGTCGATTTGAGGGTTCTGGAGGACAACCTGCGGGCGCGGTGGTTGTATGAGAGTGTCGGGATGTGTGTGGTCCGCCGGGAATTGGTACCGGAATGATTAAAGTCAAAAGATCGCAGCCTTCGGCAGCTCCTACAGGAAACCGCATTTCCATGTAGGAGCTGCCGAAGGCTGCGATCTTTTAGCGGTGCCCCAGGCAACAAAACTCTTCAGGCAGACTCAAACCTTGGCCATAACCAAGGATGCCCCAACCATGAAAGCCATCACCCTGGCCCTGCTCAGCCTCACCGCTCTCGCCTCCCAGGCCCACGCCTCCAGCCCCGACGCCTGGGCCGCCTACGACAAGACCGTACTCGCCAGTTGCACCAAGGCCAGCGGTTTGAAAAACGTCAAACCGGTCGGCACGCCCGCGCAATTCGACGACCGCGTCGGTTACACCGCCGTTCTGCTGCAAGGCCAATACCCGCAAAAACACATGAAAGGCCAGCAAGGCAGCGAGCTGTGCCTGTACAACAAACAGTCGAAAACCGCGTTCGTCACCGAGTGGGATTCGATTCGCCCGCCAGCGAAAACCTACTGACTGGCGCAGTCCTTGCTTCGATCCGGTTCTGTGCGATGGTTTTCCGCCATCGTTTCACACCTGGATTGAAGACCGATCGCTCAATGAATACGACGTTTTCCTGCGTAGGCTGCGGCAAGTGCTGCACCGACCACCATGTTCCGCTGACGCTGGCCGAAGCCCGCATGTGGGCGGCGGATGGTGGTCAGGTGATCGTGCTGGTCGAGGCATTTCTCGGCAATGGCCTGGGCCTGCCGCCGCAGCAGCGCGAACATGCCGAACGCCGTTCGACGATGGTTCGCAGCGGTGCCACTGATGCTCATGTGGCGATTACCTTTGCCGCTTATAACGTCGGCCCCTGCCGGAATCTTGACGAGGACAAGCGCTGCCGGATCTACGAGCGGCGTCCGCTGGTGTGCCGGATATACCCGGCGGAAATCAATCCGCATATCCCGCTCAACCCGGCTGCCAAGGATTGCCCGCCAGAGTCCTGGGAGCAAGGGCCGGAGCTGATTGTGGGAGGCGAGCTGGTTGATCGGGAACTGGTTGAGCTGATCCAGCGTTCGCGTCAGGCGGATCGGGATGACATCCAACTCAAGGATGCGATCTGCGCCACGCTGGGGATCCGCACTACCGCGCTCAAGGGTGACGGGTTTACCGCGTACTTGCCGAACATGGATGCGTTTGCAGCGGTGATTGACCAAGTGAGCGCGCAACCGCTGGCGGCGCGAACCAGTGAATGGCTGTTTCATTTGTCCGGCGATGATGTCGCCGGGCAAGTGCTGGCAGCCGGGGGGCAGGTGGTGACTGAACCGGCGCAGACTTATGCGTTTATTTCATTGCGCGCGGCTTGATCTGATATTTGTGCTGTAGCGGCTGTCGCATTCGCGAGCAAGCTCGCTCCCACATTGGATCTGCGCCAAACACAAACCTGTGGGAGCGAGCCTGCTCGCGAAGAGGCCAGCACCATCACTTTCCGATGTCAGCGCTTGCCCATCGACCGACGCGTGCCCGGCGGCGCCATGCCCGGGGTTTTGGTGTGGCCATTCTTCGCGCCATTTTTGTACCACGGCTGATTCGAGCCTTTCGCCGAAGCCAGCTCGCCCGGTTTGAACGGGAACTTGAACGCCGGGATCTCGGCCTTGGTTTCGCTGGCGTCAGCCACTTCAGCCGGGACGTCGCTCACAGCATCGTCAACCGGCGGTTGGGTTGGGGAAGTCATAGAAGCTCCGGGAACAAAAAGTCGGCCCGATCAGTGAGCCGCAAAGGCGCGCAGTATACCTGTGCGCTCTGGCTCGGCATCTGAAGATTTGCGGGATGCGCTGAATGGCTGCCTGGCATTGTCACTGCGTGATGATATTTCAGTTCATGCGACGCTGAACGTCACCCAACAACTGCGACGTGCTCTCCAGCAATTGCTCAAGAAGCGCGTCATCTTCATCCATGTAGCCTTCATATTCGGCGAGATTGCGCCGCTCATGGCACAGCGCAAACAATCGCACCTGAACCTTGCTGCTTTGAGTGGTATGGATCAGACACTGGAATACCAGATAGCGCTTGTCCGATCGATAGCCACTCAAGCGAAGAGCTGTCAGCGCCAGCGCGTGAGCGGCGTTGTAGGCCAAATCGAACCGGCTGGAAAACGGCAGTGTGCAAGTGTGCGCATCCTTGAGCCTGTCCAAAGCCGAGCGCAACAGACCCTCACACTCCTTGCGGTCAGGTGGCTCCACTTTCAGTACACCGCTACGTAGAAGATTCTCCAGACTCTCGTTGCTGCCCATCCTTGGACTCCAAAGGGTTTGCCCCTGACAGATCGATTTTTTCCTGCTGCATCACTCGCATGACAAAACTGTTCTGTGCCGCCAGCTTCCTGGCCCAGTCTTGCGGGGTGTATAGCGTCGGGTTGATGGGACGCCCCAATTGCTCCTCCAACGGCATGAGTCGCTCCATCAACTCACTGTAGTGCAGGCCTTCGCCAATCAGCATGAGATCTATGTCACTGAGTGGGTTCGCCGAGTTTTTGGCGATGGAGCCATACACGAACGCCCACGTGATCTGTTCGGCAAACGGTTCTAATGCCTGACGAAGAGGCTCGGCAAAACCGAATGTCTTGCGCGTGATGCCCAGAAGCTCCGCGTAGATAGGACATGCGGGATTGGCCTGGTAATGGGTCTGGTTACCCACTCGTGTCATGCTGAGGATCCCGGCTCGTTGCAATCGATCGAGTTCACGCATCAGGCCGCCTTTGCCAACCTGTGCCCAGCGCACGATTTCGTTGGCGTAGAAGGTCTGGTCGGGTTTGCCAAACAACAATCCCAACACTTTTTGCTGGGTGGCGGTGAACAGGGCTTCGCTTAAAGAAAGGTTTTCCACTGGCGCAAACCGATGAGTCCCAAAACAGGAACGATAGGTCCCTTTTAGGGACTTATCAACACAACGGTAATCGCAGCTACTGCAATGAACGGAGGAAACTGACAATCTTGACAGCCAGCCGTCACCCTGCCGACCGCCTGACCGGTTTATAACTGGCCAATCTGCCCAAACTCCAGACTTCGGCGCCGCGCATGTCACTCCAGAAAAAACCAATCCTGCTCGCCACTTTCCTGATTTTGTTGGCCGCCGCCGGCCTGTGGTTTGCACTCAAACCGGCGCCGACCAAACTGGCCAGCCCGACTGCCATTCCCGTGCGCGTGGTAACGGTGAGTGCCAAAGACGTGCCGCGCTACACCAGCGGCATCGGCTCGGTGCTCTCGTTGCATAGCGTGGTGGTGCGTCCGCAGATCGACGGCATTCTGACGAAGATCCTGGTCAAGGAAGGCCAACCGGTCAAAGCAGGCGAGCTGCTCGCGACCATCGATGACCGTTCGATCCGCGCCAACCTCGATCAGGCGCGGGCGCAGTTGGGTGAGAGTCAGGCGCAGTTGCAGGTCGCGCTGGTCAATCTCAAACGCTACAAATTGCTCAGCGTCGACGACGGCGTGTCGAAACAGACCTTCGACCAGCAACAAGCGCTGGTCAACCAGCTCAAAGCCACCGCCCAGGGCAATCAGGCCTCGATCGATGCGGCGCAGGTGCAACTGTCTTACACGCAGATTCGCTCGCCGGTCACCGGACGCGTCGGTATTCGTACGGTCGATGAAGGCAATTTCCTGCGGATGACCGATACCCAAGGCCTGTTCACCGTGACTCAGATCGATCCGATCGCCGTCGAGTTCGCCCTGCCGCAGCAAATGCTGCCGACCCTGCAGAATCTGATCAGCGACCCGCAACGCGCGCCGGTCAAGGCTTACATTGGCGCCGACACCGATGGCGAAACCGCCAACCTGCTCGGCGAAGGTCACCTGACCCTGATCGACAACCAGATCAACGCCAACACCGGCACCATCCGCGCCAAGGCCGAATTTGCCAATGCCAGCCAAAAGCTCTGGCCGGGCTTGCTGGTGACGATAAAAATTCAGACGGCGGTAGATAAAGATGCGCTGCTGGTTCCACCGACCGTCGTACAACGCGGCCTCGATCAACACTTCGTTTATCGCGTGAAGGACGACAAGGTTGAAGCCGTGCCGGTGCAGATGGTCTATCAGGGCAGTGGTCAGGACATCATCAAAGGCGTCGATGCTGGTGACGTGCTGGTCACCGATGGCCAGTCGCGGCTCAAGCCCGGCTCGACCGTGCAAGTCATGAGCGAGCCGCCGCAGGTGGTGCAGGCGGAGCCCAAGCCATGAAATCGCACAGAGGCATCTCGACCTGGTGCATTGATCACCCGGTGGCGACCATTCTGCTGACCATCGCGCTGGTGCTGGTCGGGATCATTGCCTTCCCGCGCTTGCCGATCGCCCCGCTGCCGGAAGCGGAATTTCCGACCATCCAGGTCTCGGCGCAGTTGCCCGGCGCCAGCCCCGACACCATGGCTTCTTCCGTGGCCACGCCGCTGGAGGTGCAATTCAGCGCCATCCCCGGCATGACCCAGATGACCTCGAGCAGCGCGCTGGGCTCAACCCTGCTGACCTTGCAATTCACGCTCGACAAAAGCATCGACACTGCCGCGCAGGAAGTACAGGCGGCGATCAATACCGCCGCCGGCAAGTTGCCAAAAGACATGCCGACGCTGCCGACCTGGAAGAAGGTCAACCCGGCCGACAGCCCGGTGCTCATCCTTAGCGTGAGCTCGACGCAAATGCCCGGCACCGAACTCAGCGACCTGGTGGAAACCCTGCTCGCCCGACAGATCAGTCAGATCGACGGCGTCGGCCAGATCAACATCACCGGCCAGCAACGCCCGGCCATTCGCGTACAGGCCTCGGCCGACAAACTCGCCGCCATCGGCCTGACCCTCGCCGACATCAGACTGGCGATCCAGCAGACCAGCCTGAATCTTGCCAAAGGCGCGCTGTACGGCGATTCGAGCATTTCCACACTTTCGACCAACGACCAGTTGTTCCACCCGGAGGACTACAGCCAACTGATCGTTTCCTACAAGGATGGCGCCCCGGTTCACCTGCGCGATGTCGCCAAAGTCGTCAACGGTGCGGAAGATGCCTACGTGCAGGCCTGGGCCGGTGATCGCCCGGGGGTGAATCTGGTGATCTCGCGCCAGCCCGGCGCCAACATTGTTGAGACCGTTGACCGCATTCAAGCCGCCCTGCCCGGTCTCGAAGCCATGCTACCGGCCTCGGTACAGGTGAAAACCCTGATCGACCGTACCCAGACCATTCGCGCTTCGCTGCATGAAGTCGAGATCACCCTGTTGATCGCGATCCTGCTGGTGATCGCGGTAATGGCGCTGTTCCTGCGGCAGTTGTCGGCGACGCTGATTGTCTCGGCGGTGCTTGGCGTCTCACTGATTGCCAGTTTCGCCCTGATGTATGTGCTCGGTTTCAGCTTGAACAACCTGACGTTGGTGGCGATCGTCGTCGCGGTCGGCTTTGTGGTCGACGATGCGATCGTGGTGGTGGAAAACATCCACCGGCATCTGGAGGCCGGCGACGATATGCGCGAAGCCGCGATCAAAGGCGCGGGCGAGATCGGCTTCACCGTGGTATCGATCAGTTTCTCGCTGGTAGCGGCGTTTATTCCGCTGCTGTTCATGGGCGGAGTGGTCGGGCGACTGTTCAAGGAATTCGCCCTGACCGCGACTTCGACGATCATGATTTCAGTGGTGGTCTCGCTGACGCTGGCGCCCACCCTCGCCGCGCTGTTCATGCGCAAACCGCTGCATCACGCCAACGCCAGACCGGGGTTCAGCGAACGCCTGCTCAGTTGGTATGAAAAGGGCCTGCGCCGCGCCCTCGATCATCAGAAATTGACGATTGGTGTGTTCGGTTTATCGTTGGCGCTGGCTGTTGCCGGTTACATCTTTATCCCCAAGGGTTTCTTCCCGGTGCAGGACACCGGTTTCGTCCTCGGCACCACTGAAGCCGCTGCGGACATTTCCTACGGTGACATGGTGAAAAAACACTTGGCGATGGCCGAAATCGTCGCGGCCGATCCGGCGGTGCAAGCGTTTTCCCACTCGGTCGGTGTGTCCGGCAGCAACCAGACCATCGCCAACGGGCGCTTCTGGATCGCCCTGAAAAAACGCGGCGATCGCGATGTCAGCGCCAGCCAGTTCATCGACCGCATCCGCCCGCAACTGATGAAAGTGCCCGGCATCGTCCTGTATTTGCGCGCCGGGCAGGACATCAACCTCAGCTCCGGCCCGAGCCGTGCGCAGTACCAATACGTACTCAAGAGTAACGACGGCGCGACTCTCGCCACCTGGACTCAGCGCCTGACCGAAAAACTGCGCAGCAATCCGGCATTCCGCGACATTTCCAATGATCTGCAACTGGGCGGCAGCATCACCCACATCAGCATCGACCGCAGCGCGGCCGCGCGTTTCGGCCTGACTGCCAGCGATGTCGACGAGGCACTGTACGATGCGTTCGGCCAACGGCAGATCAATGAGTTCCAGACTCAGGTCAACCAGTACAACGTGATCCTGGAACTGGACACCCGACAACGCGGCAAGGCCGAAAGCCTCAACTATTTCTACCTGCGCTCACCGCTCAGCGGGGAAATGGTGCCGCTGTCGGCACTGGCCCGATTCGACGCGCCAACCATCGGCCCGCTGTCGATTGCCCATGACGGCATGTTCCCCGCCGCCAACCTGTCGTTCAACCTCGCGCCCGGCGTGGCGCTGGGCGATGCGGTGATTCTGCTCGATCAGGCCAAGGCCGAGATCGGCATGCCCACCGCGATCAGCGGCAATTTCCAGGGTGCGGCGCAAGCGTTCCAGAGCTCGCTGGCCAGCCAGCCGTGGCTGATTCTGGCGGCGCTGGTGGCGGTGTACATCATTCTCGGCGTGCTTTATGAAAGCTTCGTGCATCCGCTGACGATCATTTCGACATTGCCGGCGGCCGGTCTGGGCGCGGTGATCATGCTGTGGATCTGCGGCCAGGACTTTTCGATCATGGCGCTGATCGGCCTGGTGCTGCTGATCGGCATCGTCAAGAAGAACGGCATCCTGATGATCGACTTCGCCCTCGAGGCGCAGCGCCAGCGCGGCCTGGCGCCACAGGAAGCGATTTTCGAGGCGTGCATCACACGGTTCCGTCCGATCATCATGACCACCCTCGCCGCCCTGCTCGGCGCGTTGCCACTGATGCTCGGTTACGGCACCGGCGCCGAACTGCGCCAGCCACTGGGCATTGCCGTGGTCGGCGGTTTGCTGGTCAGCCAGATGCTGACGCTGTTCACCACGCCGGTCATATACTTATGGCTCGAGCGGCTGTTTCACCGGCCAGAACCAATGCCTGCAACGGCATTGGCGACCACAGACTGAGGCGGTCATGCGCGTTCTGATTATCGAAGACGAAGAAAAAACCGCGGACTATCTGCACCGTGGCCTGACCGAACAGGGCTACACCGTCGACCTCGCCCGCGACGGCGTCGAAGGCCTGCATCTGGCGCTGGAATGCGACTACGCAGTGATCGTCCTCGACGTCATGCTGCCGGGGCTCGATGGCTTCGGCGTACTGCGCGCATTACGTGCGCGCAAGCAGACCCCGGTGATCATGCTCACTGCTCGCGAGCGCGTTGAAGATCGCATCAAGGGTCTGCGCGACGGCGCCGACGATTACCTCGGCAAACCGTTTTCCTTTCTCGAACTGGTCGCCCGCCTGCAAGCCCTGACCCGCCGCAGCGGCGGCCACGAGCCGGTGCAAGTGACCATCGCCGACCTGTGGGTAGATCTGATCAGCCGCAAAGCCACCCGCGCCGGCATTCGCCTGGATCTGACCGCGAAAGAGTTTTCCCTGCTCAGCGTGCTCGCCCGCCGCCAGGGTGAAATCCTCTCTAAAACCGCCATTGCCGAGATGGTCTGGGACATCAATTTCGACAGCGACGCCAACGTGGTCGAAGTCGCGATCAAACGCTTGCGCGCCAAGCTCGACGGGCCGTTCAACGAAAAACTGCTGCACACCATTCGCGGCATGGGTTATGTGCTGGAGAGCCGTGGTGTCCAGTAACTCGATTGCGCTGCGCCTCAGCGGCATGTTCACGCTGGTGGCGCTCGTGGTGTTTCTGTTGATTGGTGGCGCGCTTTATCAACAGGTCGACAAGGGTCTGGGTTTGCTGCCGGAAGCTGAGCTGGATGCGCGTTACAGCGTGCTCGAATCCACCGTCGGCCGTTACGGCACGCCTGAGCATTGGGTGAAGATCAACAACAAGCTCAACCTGCTCGGCGAGGAAGACAAGCGCATCAGCTTCTGGATCAGCAGCGGCGACCCGCGTTACGAATACGGCAATCTCACGCCGCAGATTCGCGCGGCCATCAACGGCCCGTTGGGCATGCACGACTTGCGACTGCCCGGTCAACCCTATCCGTTGAAAGTGCTGATCAGTCAGTTCCCGGCCAAGGACCAGCGCCCGCCGCTGCGTTTCATGATCGGCATCGACACCGAGACGCTGCATCAGACCCAGCATCACTTGCTCGTTGCCTTGATCAGCCTGGCGGTGATCGGCGTGCTGCTGGCCTCGGCGTTGGGCTATTGGGTCGCAAGAATCGGTCTGAAGCCGTTGATCAAACTGTCGCAGGAAGCCCAGCGCCTGGCGCCACCGCTGCGCGCCGGACGCTTGCGTCTGTCGCCGTTGCCGCCGGAACTGGAGCAGTTTGTCGAGTCCTTCAATTCGACGCTGGAACGGGTCGAACTGGCCTATTCGCGGCTGGAATCGTTCAACGCAGACGTTGCCCATGAACTGCGTTCACCGCTGACCAACCTGATCGGCCAGACCCAGGTCGCGCTGACTCGCGGACGTTCGGCCGAACACTATTTCGAAGTGCTGCAATCGAACCTCGAAGAGCTGGAACGGCTGCGTTCGATCATCAACGACATGCTGTTTCTGGCCAGCGCCGACCAGGGCAACAAGGCAACCAAGCTGACCTCGACGTCACTGGCTGATGAGGTGGCGACGACACTGGACTATCTGGATTTCATTCTTGAAGACGCGCAGGTTGAAGTGAAGGTCAGCGGCGATGCGCAGGTACAAATCGAGGTCGCGCATTTGCGTCGGGCGCTGATCAATTTGCTCAGCAATGCGGTACAGCACACCGACCCAGGTCAGGTGATCGAGGTGCGCATTGAGGTTGAAAAGCATCAGGTGAGCATTGGGGTAGCGAATCCCGGAGCGCCGATTGCCGGCGAGCATCTGCCGAGATTGTTCGAACGGTTTTATCGGGTCGATGCTTCGCGTAGCAACAGTGGCAACAATCATGGGCTGGGGCTCGCGATCGTCAAGGCAATCGCGCTGATGCATGGCGGGGACGTGTTTGTGCACAGTGACCGGGGCATGAACACCTTCGGCATTCACCTTCCGGTCTGAAAAGATCAAAAGATCGCAGCCTTCGGCAGCTCCTACGGGTATACACCATGCCCTTGTAGGCGTTGCCGAAGACTGCGATCTTTGCATTTGCTGTAACAGTCTTTTATGAAACTTTGGTTGTTTCCAAACCCTCGACAACCTTATCTTTGCCCGCACCAAACAGCACTGCCAAGCAAGAGGGTTTTCGAAATGTCCAAGAGTATGGGTATTGCCAGCGCTTTCGTTTTGTCTTCATTGATCCTGTCGCCGACGGCGATGGCTGAAGAGTCGCAAGCATTCGTCGCGCACAACGTCGCCCGCGCGCAGGCGTTCGATCAGCGTCAGGCCGAAGTGATTGCCAAGGCTCAGGACGCGGAACAATCCCCTCAGGCCGCTACTTCCCAGACTCAAGTGATCGAGAAAGACAGCTGAGTCGTACCGAAAAAAGTTTCCCTTGACGCGGTCGTTTGGCTCCTCCCGTTCTTCCGTCGTCACTTCAGGCCGCTGCCGTTCAGCGGCCTTTTTTCGTTGTGGTCTGAAAGCTGCAGGGTGCGTCTGTAATAACAAGAAACATGAGTCGCTCAAGCACCAGAGCGATCCGCTGACCCAAGGAGCTCCACCGCACGTGTTTTATCCCGTCCGTCTCAGTCCATTGTTCATTGCAATTTCCGTAACGATCACTCCCGCCGCCCATGCCGACGAGCCCGCTGAACAAGGCTTCGTCGAAGGCTCGAGCCTCAACCTCAACGCCCGCAATTACTATATGAATCGCAACCGCTTGCAGAAATCGGACGACAACATCGAATGGAGTCAGGGCTTTCTCGGTGTGTTCCAGTCCGGTTATACCGAGGGCACCGTCGGCTTCGGCTTCGATGCCCACGCCATGCTCGGCCTGAAACTCGACGGTGGGGGCGGAACCGACGGTTCGAGTATCCTGCCGATCAGCGATGGCAACGGCAAAGCGCCGGGCTCGTTCTCGACCGCAGGCGGCACGCTGAAGCTGCGTGCGTTCGATACCGAGTTGAAGGCCGGTGATCTGTTCCTCACCAACCCGGTGATTGCCGGCGGCGACACGCGCATGCTGCCGCAGACGTTTCGTGGCATCAGCTTGAGCAACCGAAGCTTTGACGGCTGGCTGATAGAAGGCGGCCAGGCCAGCTTCACCAAGCCGTATAACCAGAGTGGACACACGCGAATCGGTACGTCCTACGGCACGCTCGCCGACGCAGACGAAAGCCGGCACCTGAACTGGGCCGGTGTGGCGTGGAATGGTGTCGAAGGTGTGACCAGCAGCCTTTACGCGTCCGAGCTCAAGGACATCTGGAACCAGTACTACTACGACCTTGACTACACCTGGCAACTGAACGATTTGGTCAGCCTCAATCCGGGTTTGCACTTCTATCACACCCAAGACACCGGCGACGCGCTGCTCGGCGACATCGACAACAACACCTGGAGCGTGCATTTCGCCGTCGGCATCGGCAGCCACAGCGTCACCGCTGCGTACCAGCGGGTCAACGGCAACACACCGTTCGACTACATCAGCCAGGGCGACAGCGTTTACCTGGACAACTCCCAGCAATACTCGGATTTCAACGGGCCGAACGAACGCTCGTGGAAGCTCAAGTACGCCTATGACTTCACCGGTGTCGGCATGCCCGGGTTGACCTCGGCGCTGTCCTACTCGCGCGGCACGGTGGACTTGACCAAAGCCGACTCCAATAGCCCGGGCTATTCCAGCTGGTACAGCGCCGATGGCCGCAACGCCAAACACTGGGAGCGCGATATTGATTTGCAATACGTCGTGCAAAGCGGCCAGGCCAAGGACCTGGCCGTGCGCCTGCAATGGGCGACCAACCGTGGCGGCAATGGTTATGGCGCCATTGATACGGATACAGATGAATACCGCGTAATCATCGACTACCCGGTCAACGTCTTCTAAGATCGGCGCTGCGATTTTCAGATTCCGGGATTTACCCTGTGGGAGCGGGCTTGCTCGCGAAGACGGTGTGTCATTCAACATCGATGTTGTCTGACCGACCGCTTTCGCGAGCAAGCCCGCTCCCACAAGGTTTTCCGGCGTTAGCCCTACTAAGCTTATGAAACCACCCCAACCGAACCCCCATCATGATCGCCAGCCGCACTCCATCCAGCACAGGCCAGACCGGCCGCCCCGAGCGCCTGTTGATTGTCGGCAGCCTGTTGACCGTGATTGCGATGGTGTGCATCGTCACCTTTCTGCTGATCCGCGAGTACGCCAGCGCGCAGGAAGCCGCCACCCGCCGCGCCACCACCATCGCGCAATTGATCGACGCCGATGTACTGCGCACCGTCGAGCTGTACGACCTGACACTGCAAGGCCTGATCGCCGCCGCCCAGCGGGACGACCTGCAGAACGTCTCGCCGCAGATCCGTCATCTGGCGCTCTTCGACCGCTCGACCACGGCGCGCTTCAAGGGCGACATTCTGCTGCTCGACAAGCATGGCGAAGTGATCGCCGACTCCTCGCGCATCGAACCGAAACCGGGCAATTTCGCCGACCGTGATTACTTCCTTGCGCACGCGTTCAACCGCGATACAGGGATGTTCATCAGCCGACCTTTCAAGACCCGTTGCGATTGCGCAGAGGCCGATCAGTGGCGCATCAGCTTCAGTCGCCGCATCTCCTCTCAGACCGGTGAATTCCTTGGCGTGGCGGTGGCATCGTTAAAACTCGACTACTTCGACGAGCTGTTCAAAAGCCTCGACATCGGCACGGACAGCACACTGAACATCATCAACAGCGATGGCGTGTTGCTCGCGCAAAAGCCCTATCTGCAGAGCGACTCGGTGGGCAAGAGCTTCGGCAACCGGCCCAATGTCGTGCGCATTCTCAATGACCGCGATGGCACCGGCAGTTTCACCAGCACCTCCAGCATGGATGAACAGCGCCGGCTCTATACCTACTCGCGGGTGGGCAATTTGCCGTTGACCGTGATGGTGGCCTTGTCCAGCGATGAAGTGTTCGGCACTTGGCGGCGAACGGCGATATTGATCAGTGGTGCTACCGGCGTGTTATGCCTGGGTCTGTTGTGGCTGACTTGGCTGCTCGCCCGGGAACTGCGCTTGCGTCATCGCGCCGAACGCGAACTGGCACAACTGGCCGCCACCGACGATCTGACCGGCGTGGCCAACCGGCGCATGCTCGACCAGACCTTGCGCCACGAATGGTTCCGCGCCCAGCGCTCGGGCCAGCCGCTGTCGGTGATGATGATCGATGCCGACCACTTCAAAGCATTCAATGACCGACATGGCCATCAGGCCGGGGATCAGGTCCTGCGCGAGCTGGCCAAGGTAATCACTGCGAACGTGCGACGCCCGGCGGATCTGGTCGCGCGTTATGGCGGAGAAGAATTTTCGGTGATTCTCGCCGAGACGGACTGCGCGGGGGCGCAACAGATCGCCGAGCAGATTCGTCAGGCGGTGCAAAACCTGCCAAGAGCCGAGGGCGCTGAGCGGGAGATGACGGTGAGTATTGGCATCGCCACGTGGACTTCGGCGAGCGAGATGACGCTGGAGCATCTGCTGTTTGCGGCGGACAAGGCGTTGTATCAGGCCAAGGAAGGCGGGCGTAATCGCGTTGTAGTGTCATTTTAAAGTCAAAAGATCGCAGCCTTCGGCAGCTCCTACATCTGGAATGCGGTATCCGTGTAGGAGCTGCCGAAGGCTGCGATCTTTTGCTTTTGAAAGGGCATAAAAAAAGGCCATCCGAGGATGGCCTTCAAAAAACTAGAGAGGTTTTTTACTTACACCGCCGCAACCGGGCGCATGTAAGAGATTGGTGCGGTGCTGGCGTCTTCGAACGTCACGACTTCCCAGGCATCTGTCTGCTCAATCAATTTGCGCAGCAGCTGGTTGTTCAGTGCATGACCGGACTTGAAGCCTTTGAACTCACCAATCAGGCTATTGCCCAGCAGGTACAGGTCGCCAATCGCATCGAGGATCTTGTGTTTGACGAATTCGTCTTCGTAACGAAGACCGTCTTCGTTCAACACGCCATCAGCGTCGACCACGATCGCGTTTTCCACGCTGCCGCCGAGTGCGAGGTTGTGCTTGCGCAGGTACTCGATGTCACTCATGAAGCCAAAGGTACGCGCGCGGCTGACTTCTTTTACGAACGAAGTGCTGGAAAAATCCACGCTTGCACTCTGGGTGCGGTCCCGGAATACCGGGTGATCGAAATCGATCTCGAAGCTCACCTTGAAGCCTTCGACAGGGACGAAAGTGGCGCGCTTGTCGCCGTCTTCCACTGTCACTTCACGCAGGATGCGGATGAATTTCTTGGCGGCGTCCTGTTCTTCCAGGCCTGCCGATTGAATCAGGAATACGAAGGGTCCAGCGCTGCCATCCATGATCGGGACTTCGGACGCGGAGAGCTCGACGTAGGCGTTATCGATGCCCAGGCCAGCCATGGCCGAGAGCAAGTGCTCTACCGTGTCCACTTTGACGTCGCCATTGATCAGCGTCGTCGACATAGTGGTTTCACCGACGTTTTCCGCGCGGGCAGGAATCTGCACCACAGGGTCGAGGTCAGCGCGACAAAACACAATGCCAGTGTCGACAGGCGCAGGCTTGAGGGTCAGGTAGACCTTCTCCCCGGAGTGCAGGCCTACACCTGTGGCACGGATAATATTTTTCAGTGTGCGTTGTTTAATCATGGCTTGGGCCGCTTCAGCGCAAATTGCGAACTGGTATCAACAAAGGCTGGCGATGATAGCAGACCATGCCTTTGCTGAACACCAATCACCTTCATAGCCCTGATACATTCCATCAATCGGCCTGACGACGCAGGAATGCCGGAATGTCCAGGTAGTCCAGGTCATCCTGCGGATTCATCTTCGCGGCAGCCGCAGCCCCGGCCTGAGCCTGGTTGCGCATCACGGTCGGACGATCCAGATCACGGTAGTTCACCGCAGGCTGCTCCTGACGTGCCGGAGCCGGTTGCTGCACCTGCGCCGAAGCCATGGAGGTGTGAACGGTGTTGTCGATGACCTTCACAGGCTTCTCGATTTTCGCGCCCAGACCGGTAGCAACCACGGTCACGTGCAGCTCGTCGCGCATGTCCGGATCGATAACGGTACCGACCTTGACCATCGCGTGCTCGGAAGCGAAGGCTTCGATGATCGAACCGACGTCGGAGTACTCACCCAGCGACAGGTCGGGACCTGCGGTGATGTTCACCAGAATGCCGCGCGCGCCTTGCAGGTTGACGTCTTCGAGCAGCGGGTTGCGGATCGCCGCTTCGGTGGCTTCACGTGCACGGTTCGGACCGCTGGCGCAGCCAGTGCCCATCATTGCCATGCCCATTTCGCTCATCACGGTGCGCACGTCGGCGAAGTCGACGTTGATCATGCCCGGACGCTTGATGATGTCGGAGATACCGCGAACGGCACCGGCCAGTACATCGTCTGCCTTGGCGAAAGCCGACAGCAGGCTGGCATCTTTGCCGAGGATGGTCAGCAGTTTTTCGTTCGGAATGGTGATCAACGAGTCAACGCTTTCGGAAAGCATACGGATGCCTTCGTCGGCGATCTGCATACGCTTGCGGCCTTCGAACGGGAACGGACGGGTCACGACCGCAACGGTCAGGATGCCCATTTCCTTGGCCACTTCGGCAATGATCGGCGCTGCACCGGTACCGGTACCGCCGCCCATGCCAGTGGTGATGAACACCATGTTGGTGCCCTGCAGCACTTCGGCAATGCGTTCGCGGTCTTCCAGAGCGGCTTGACGGCCGACTTCCGGATTCGCGCCGGCACCCAGGCCTTTGGTCACGCCGGTGCCCAGTTGCAGGATGGTCCGCGCGCCGATGTTTTTCAGCGCTTGAGCATCGGTGTTGGCGCAGATGAACTCAACGCCTTCGATGTTGCTCTTGACCATGTGATTGACAGCGTTGCCGCCGCCACCGCCGACACCGATAACTTTGATTACCGGGCTTGCGGGGATGTTGTCTACGAGTTCGAACATTTTCCCTCTCCTTACATTCTCTAGTTTTTTCGCCTACTGCTGTTTGTAGCGGTGTTGCGGTAAAGCTTTAAAAATTGCCTTGAACCCACTTCTTCAAGCGGTCCAGCAACGGCGCCTGTGGCTCTTCGTTGCTGTAGCTGTCGCGGCTGCCGATGCCGGAAAACGAAACTCCGTCGGACTGCTTCTGCAAGCCGTACATCAACAAGCCAACGCCAGTGGAATAAATCGGATTGCGCACCACATCATCCAGACCCTTCACGCCATGCGGTACACCGAGGCGCACCGGCATGTGGAAGATTTCCTCGGCCAGTTCAGTGGCGCCTTCCATTTTCGAAGTACCGCCGGTGAGCACGATGCCCGCCGGGATCAGGTCTTCGTAGCCGCTGCGACGCAGCTCCGCCTGAATCAGCGTGAACAGTTCGTCGTAACGCGGCTCGACCACTTCGGCCAGGGCCTGACGCGACAGTTCGCGCGGTGGACGATCGCCGACGCTTGGCACCTTGATGGTTTCACCGGCACCGGCCAGTTTGGCCAGGGCGCAGGCGTAACGGATCTTGATTTCTTCGGCGTATTGAGTCGGCGTGCGCAGCGCCATGGCGATGTCGTTGGTCACCTGATCACCGGCAATCGGGATCACTGCGGTGTGACGGATCGCGCCTTCAGTGAAGATCGCGATGTCAGTGGTGCCGCCGCCGATGTCGACCAGGCACACACCCAGTTCTTTTTCGTCGTCAGTGAGGACCGAGTAGGCCGAGGCCAATTGCTCAAGGATGATGTCGTCGATTTCCAGACCGCAGCGGCGCACGCATTTTTCAATGTTCTGTGCGGCGTTGACGGCGCAGGTGACAACGTGAACCTTGGCTTCCAGACGCACACCGGACATGCCCAGTGGTTCGCGCACGCCTTCCTGGTTATCGATCACGTAATCCTGCGGCAGGGTGTGCAGCACGCGCTGGTCAGCCGGGATCGCCACAGCCTGAGCGGCGTCGAGCACCCGCTCAAGGTCGGCCGAACTGACTTCGCGATCGCGGATCGCGACGATGCCGTGGGAGTTCAGGCTGCGGATGTGATTGCCCGCCACGCCGACAAAAGCCGAGTGAATGCGGCAGCCGGCCATCAGCTGGGCTTCTTCGATCGCGCGCTGGATCGACTGCACGGTGGATTCGATGTTGACCACCACGCCCTTCTTCAGGCCGCGGGACGGATGCGTGCCGATCCCGACGATTTCCAGCTGACCGTCGTCCGCGACCTCGCCTACCAGCGCCACCACCTTGGAAGTGCCGATATCCAGACCGACGATCATTTTGCCGCTTTGCACGTTTGCCATGGGTCCTGCCTCTTCTTAATTCTTTGCGACAGCGGGTTGGGCTGTCGTCGGCGGTACGGGTTCGCGGCAGCCCTCGGGGCGGGCGTTGGCGTAGCGCAGATCGATGCGCGCAATGTTCGTAATCTGCTCTTTCAGCGTCTTGTCATAGATGGCGATGAAGCGGCGCATCTTTTCCACCAGGTTGCCGCGTCCCAACAGCAGATCGATGCCAGGCCCCGAACTGCCGGCACCGGTAGTCAGGAACCAGCTGCCGCGTTCACGCAATTCCAGGCGTGCAATCGAAAAACCCAGCGGGCGCAACATCTGGCTCAACACCTGATACTGCTGCATCACCTGCTGCTGAGCCCTCTGTGGGCCGAACAGCTGCGGCAGGTGTTCGTAGTTCGCCAGTTCCTTGGGCGTAAACGCCTGGCCCTGGTTATTGAGCAACGACTCATCGCCCCAACGCGCCACCGGCAATTGCTCTTCGAGACGGATCACTACCTGATCCGGCCATACCCGACGCACTTCGGCGTGGGCAATCCACGGCATCTGCTCAAGCTCGGTACGCATACCGGCGAGGTCGATGGTGAAGAAGCTCGACGCCACGAACGGTGCAATCCGCTGCTGCACCGCCTGCTGGCTGATGTAGCTCAAGTCGCCCTGCACCGCGATCTTGCTGATCGGCCGGTCGGCGTACGGCAGCAGCCGCTGCGCGCCTTCATAGGTACCGAAGCCCAGCGCCACCAGCAGCACCGGCCAGAACAGACTTTTCAAAAAGCCGAAATTGGCTTTCGGCAGGCGCGCGGACATCGGCTCTTTCGCCACCATTCGGCTGGCGCCACGCGGCACCGGCTTGCGGCCGGGTGCGGGGGGCTGATGTCGCAGATGAGCGCCTTGCATGGTCTTAACCTCGCGCCTCTTTATTGCCAGCGTCTTCAACGCTGGCGGCCAGAATGGCCAGTACCAGTTGCTGGAAATCCAGACCGGCAGCACGCGCCGCCATCGGCACCAGACTGTGATCGGTCATGCCCGGTGCGGTATTCACTTCGAGGAACCAGAACTGCCCGTCGGCGTCCTGCATCACGTCCGCCCGGCCCCAACCGGCAATACCCAGCGCCTCACAGGCCTTGGCCGTGAGATCCATGAGTTCCTGTTCTTTGGCGGCATCCAGCCCGCACGGAATGCGGTACTGGGTATCGTTGGCGATGTACTTGGCGTCGTAGTCGTAGAACGTGTGCGGTGTACCCAGGGCGATAGGAGGCAACACCTGGTCACGCAGAGTGGCGATGGTGAACTCCGGACCTTGAATCCATTGCTCGACCAACACTTGTGAATCGTAGGTACTGGCCGCTTTCCATGCGTCGATCAACTCGGACGCAGAACTCACTTTGGCCATCCCGATACTTGAACCTTCATGCGCCGGTTTGACGATCAAAGGCAGGCCCAGTTCCGTCGCCGCCGAAATACAATCGGCTTCGCTGCACAGCACGGCGTGACGCGGCGTCGGAATGCCGAGGCTGTGCCAGACCTGCTTGGTGCGCAGTTTGTCCATCGCCAGTGCCGAGGCCAGAATGCCACTGCCGGTGTAGGGAATGCCCGCGCATTCGAGCAATCCCTGCATGCTGCCGTCTTCACCGCCGCGACCGTGGAGAATGATGAACGCACGGTCGATCTTTTCGCTGAGCAGACGTTGCAGGAAGTCTTGACCCACATCGATGCCGAACGCGTCGACGCCAGCGCTTTGCAGCGCCTCGAGCACGGCGTTACCGGATTTCAGCGAAACCTCACGCTCGGCACTCAGGCCGCCAAAAAGCACGGCGACGCGGCCGAAGTCTTTTGGCGCGATCGTGGAGAACAGCTTGGCGTAGGCAGCAGTCATTTCAACTTCCCCTCGACCGGCGCCGCCACGGCGCCGGCGAACAATTCACTTTTCAACAGCTTCGGCGCGAGACCGCCGATATCACCCGCGCCCTGGCACAACAGGATGTCGCCGGCACGCAGCAGCGGCTTGACCAGCGGCGCGAGGTCGACGCCACGCTCGATGTAGATCGGGTCGAGCTGGCCGCGCTGGCGGATGCTGTTGCACAGTTTGCGGCTGTCGGCGCCCGGGATCGGCTCTTCGCCGGCCGGATACACTTCCATCAGCAGCAGCACGTTGGCGTCGGCCAGTACATTGACGAAGTCGTCGTACAGATCGCGCGTGCGGCTGTAGCGATGTGGCTGGTAGACCATCACCAGACGGCGCTCCGGCCAGCCACCGCGCACGGCTTTGATCACCGCCGCGACTTCGGTCGGGTGATGGCCGTAGTCGTCGACCAGCATCACGTTGCCGCCCTCCACCGGCAGTTCGCCGTAGACCTGGAAGCGCCGACCAACGCCCTGGAAACCCGAAAGGCCCTGCACGATGGCTTCATCGCTGACGCCTTCGTCGGTGGCGATGCAGATGGTCGCCAGCGAGTTGAGCACGTTGTGATTGCCGGGCATGTTCACCGACACGTCAAGCGGCTCGCGATCCGGGCGCAGCACGGTGAAGAAGGTCTGCATGCCCTGCTGGCGCACATTGATTGCGCGCACGTCAGCGTCTTCGCTGAAGCCGTAGGTCACGGTCGGACGTTTGACCAGCGGGAGGATTTCGCGCACCACCGGATCGTCCAGGCACATCACCGCCAGCCCGTAGAACGGCAGGTTGTGCAGGAATTCAACGAAGGTTTTCTTCAGTTTGTTGAAGTCGCCATCGTAGGTCGCCATATGGTCGGCGTCGATATTGGTGACCACGGCCACCAACGGTTGCAGGTGCAGGAAGCTCGCATCGCTCTCGTCGGCTTCGGCGATCAGGTAACGGCTGGTGCCGAGCTGGGCATTGGTACCCGCCGCATTCAACCGGCCACCGATCACGAAGGTCGGATCGAGGCCACCGGCAGCGAACACCGAAGCGATCAGGCTGGTCGTCGTGGTTTTGCCGTGCGTACCGGCGACGGCGATGCCGTGGCGATAGCGCATCAGTTCGGCGAGCATTTCCGCACGCGGTACCACCGGGATACGACGCTCAAGCGCAGTCGCGACTTCCGGGTTGGAGGTATTCACAGCGCTAGAGACCACCAGTACGTCGGCGGTAGCGGCGTTCTCGGCACGGTGACCGATGAAGATCTGCGCGCCAAACGATTCCAGCCGCTCGGTGACCGGCGACGCTTTAAGGTCGGAACCGGAGACTTGATAGCCCAGGTTCAACAACACTTCAGCGATACCGCACATGCCCACGCCGCCGATACCGACGAAGTGGATGCGACGGATGCGGCGCATTTCCGGTTGTGGCATGGCTTTCTGATTCTCAACCATGGGCCACCTCCAGACAGGTATCGACCACGCTACGGGTGGCATCGGGTTTGGCCAGTCGGCGGGCCGCTTGGGCCATTGCTTCGAGTCGTTGCGGTTGCATCAAGACCTCTGTCAGGCGCGCGGCAAGGTCCGCGGCACCAGTCGTTCTTTGCGGCATCAGGAAGGCAGCGCCTTCGCGGGCCAAATAATCGGCGTTGCGGGTCTGGTGATCGTCGATCGCGTGGGGCAAAGGCACCAGCATCGAGGGCAGACCGGCGGCCGCCAGCTCACTGATGGTCAGCGCGCCGGCGCGGCACACCACCAGGTCAGCCCAGCCATAGGCTTGGGCCATGTCTTTGATGAACGGCTGCACCTGCGCTTCCACGCCTGCGGCGCGGTAACGCTCGGCAGTCACTTCATCGTGATTCTTGCCGGCCTGATGAAACACTTCCGGGCGCAAATCGGCAGCGACTTGGGCCAGGGCTTCAGGCAGTAATTTATTCAACGGTTCTGCGCCCAGGCTACCGCCAAGGATCAGCAAACGCGCTTTGCGGCCGGCCAGCGCCGGTCGCGATGTTTCGAGGAACAGCTCGCTGCGCACCGGATTACCGGTGGTACGGCGGCTGTCCGACAGAGTAAAGGTGTCGGGGAACGCTTCACACACTCGGGCGGCGAACGGCACCAGCAACCGATTGGCGGTGCCGGCGACAGCGTTCTGCTCGTGAACGATCACCGGCACGCCGGCCAGTTTCGCGGCAAGGCCGCCGGGGCCGGTCACATAACCACCGAAGCCGACCACACACACCGGTTTCAGCCGGCGCATGATCGCCCGCGCCTGCCAAACCGATTTCAGCAACATCAACGGTGCCTTTAGCAGCGACAGCTTGCCCTTGCCGCGCAGGCCGCTGGCGTTGATCCGGTGCAATTCAAGACCTGCCGCCGGGACCAGTTCGTTTTCGATGCCGCGCGGCGTGCCAAGCCAGTGCACGGTGTAGCCGCGCGCCTGAAATTCGCGGGCACAGGCCAGCGCCGGGAACACATGACCACCGGTACCGCCGGCCATGATCAATACGTTAGCGCCCATGAGTCGGCTCCTCAGCGAAGTCGCTCTCCTGGAATTCCATCTCTTCGCTGCCCAGGTGGGTTCGACTCTCCCACTCGATGCGCAGCAACAGACCCAGACAGGCGCAGCAGATCACCAGCGAGCTGCCGCCGTAACTGAGGAACGGCAGGGTCAGACCCTTGGTTGGCAGCAGGCCGACGTTCACACCGATGTTGATCAGGAACTGTCCAATCCACAGGAACGACAAGCCATAAGCCACGTAAGCGGCGAAGAACTGCTTGGCCTTCTCCGCCCACAGGCCGATGTACATGCCGCGAATACACACGAACACGAACAGCGCGACGGTGCACAGCGAACCGACCGCGCCAAGTTCTTCAGCAAGTACCGAGAACACGAAGTCGGTATGCGCTTCCGGCAGGTAGAACTGTTTCTGCACGCTGTTGCCCAGGCCGACGCCAAGCCACTCGCCGCGACCGAAAGCGATCAAGGCTTGCGACAGTTGATAGCCGGCGCCGAACTGGTCAGCCCACGGGTCGGCAAAGTTGGTCAGACGCGCCATTCGATAAGGCTGCATCTGGATCAGCAACACCACCGCGCCAACCGCCAGCACCACCATCAGCGAGAAGCGGAACAACCCGACCCCGCCAAGGAACAGCATCGCCGCCGCCGCGCCCATCATGACTACGGTGGCGCCGAAGTCCGGTTCCATCAGCAACAGACCGGCCATCGGCAGCAGGACAATGAACGGCTTGAAGAAGCCCATCCAGCTCTCACGCACTTCTTTCTGGCGGCGCACCAGATAACCGGCGAGGTAGATCACCACAAACACCTTGGCGATTTCCGAAGGCTGCACGTTGAAGAAACTGAAACCGATCCAGCGCATCGAACCGTTCACTTCGCGGCCGATGCCGGGGATGATCACCATCACCAGCAAACCGAACGCGCCGATCAGCATCATCCAGCCGAGGCGTTGCCAAGTGGCGATCGGAATCATCATGGTGACGATGCAAGCACCCAAACCCAGCACCACATAAATAAGGTGGCGAATCATGTAATACAGCGGGCTGCCCGACTGCGCGGCCGCCACTTCAGTCGACGCCGAGGCAATCATGATCAGACCCAGACCGAGCAGCGCCAGACAACCGGCGAGCATCGGGAAGTCGAGATCAATGCCACGCCCGGTGATCAGCGGCGACGGGTACGGCTTGATGATGTTTCTCAGGTTCATGCCAGTTCCTCCACGGCGCGGACGAACTGGTGACCACGGTCTTCATAATTCTTGAACATGTCGAAACTGGCGCAGGCCGGTGACAGCAGCACCACGTCACCCGATTGGGCAGCGGCGCGGCATTGCGCGACGGCGTCGACCAGCGAGGTCGCGCGGATCAAGGGCACGGCATCGCCGAGCGCTTCGCCGATCTTGTCCGAGTCGCGGCCCATCAGCACTACGGCGCGGCAGTTGGCCGCCACCGGATCGCGCAGATCGTTGAATTCGGCGCCTTTGCCGTCACCGCCGGCGATCAGAATGACCTTGCCGTCGATGTCCGCACCGAGGCCTTCGATGGCGGCCAGCGCAGCGCCAACGTTGGTGGCTTTGGAATCGTTGTAATAGGCCACGCCGTCGAGATCGCGTACCCACTGGCAGCGGTGCTCGAGGCCGGCAAACGTGCGCAGTGCCGAGAGCATGGCGTCGAACGGCAAACCCACAGCGTGACCCAGCGCCAATGCTGCAAGAGCGTTGGACTGGTTGTGTGCGCCGCGAACCTTCAGTTCACGCACCGGCATCAGGTTCTGGAATTCGAAGGCCAGATACTTCTCGCCATCTTCTTCGCGAATGCCGAAGGCCTTGAAGTCCGGTTTGCTCAAACCAAAAGTCCAGCATGGCTGGCCTTCGCCGATCAGTGGACGGCTCAGGGCATCCTGACGGTTGACCACGAACTGCCTGGCGCCGCGGAAGATCCGGTGCTTGGCCAGGTGATACGCCGGCAGACCGCTGTAGCGATCCATGTGGTCTTCGCTGATGTTCAGCACGGTGGCAACTTCGGCGTTGAGCTGGTCGGTGGTTTCCAGCTGGAAACTCGACAGCTCCATGACGTACAGCTCGACGTCGTCGCTGAGCAGATCCAGCGCCGGTGTGCCGAGGTTGCCGCCGACGGCGACGCGTTTGCCAGCGGCAGCGGCCATCTCGCCAACCAGTGTGGTGACGGTGCTTTTCGCGTTGGAACCGGTGATCGCGACGATCGGCGCCCGCGCGTTACGCGCGAACAACTCGATGTCGCCGGACATTTTCACACCACGCGCGGCGGCGGCTTGCAGGGCCGGAGTCGCCAGCGCCAGGCCGGGGCTCACGTAGAGCTCGTCGGCACGGCAGAGGAATTCGACGTCCAGCTCGCCACAACGCACTTCCACGTGCGGATAGTCACGCTTGAGCGTGGCCAGTTCCGGTGGATTTTCCCGCGTGTCGGCGACGGCAAACGACGTGCCCCGGTTCGCCAGGAAGCGAACCAGGGACATGCCGCTCTTGCCGAGGCCGACAACGATGCGGAAGTGGTCAGAAGCGATCAGAGACACTCGTTCTACCTCAGCTTCAGGGTGGCAAGGCCGACCAGGACGAGAATCACGGTGATGATCCAGAAACGGACGATCACGCGCGGCTCGGGCCAGCCCTTGAGTTCAAAGTGGTGGTGGATCGGCGCCATGCGAAACACACGACGACCGGTGAGCTTAAAGGACGCAACCTGAATGACCACTGACAGGGTTTCCATCACGAACACGCCGCCCATGATGAACAGGACGATTTCCTGACGAACGATCACCGCGATGGTGCCCAGTGCCGCGCCGAGTGCCAGGGCACCGACGTCGCCCATGAACACTTGCGCTGGATAGGTGTTGAACCAGAGGAAACCGAGGCCGGCACCGATCAGCGCGCCGCAGAACACGATCAGCTCGCCCGCGCCCGGCACGTAAGGAATCAGCAGGTATTCGGCGAATTTCACGTTACCCGACAGGTAGCAGAAAATTCCCAGACCGCCGCCAACCATTACGGTTGGCATGATCGCCAGCCCATCGAGGCCGTCAGTCAGGTTGACCGCGTTGCTCGAACCGACAATCACGAAATAGGTCAGCACGATGAAACCGGCGCCCAACGGAATGCTGTAGTCCTTGAGCATCGGCAGGATCAGCGTGGTTTCCACCGGAGTGGATGCGGTCATATAAAGGAAGATCGCCGCACCGAGGCCGAATACCGACTGCCAGAAATACTTCCAGCGGCTCGGCAGGCCACGGGAGTTCTTCTCGATGACTTTGCGGTAATCGTCGACCCAACCGATGGCGCCGAACAGCAGGGTCACCAGCAGCACCACCCAGACGTAGCGGTTGCTCAAGTCAGCCCAGAGCAAGGTGCTGACGCCGATCGAAGACAGGATCAGCGCGCCACCCATGGTCGGCGTGCCGGATTTGGACAGGTGCGATTGCGGACCGTCGTTACGTACCGATTGGCCGATCTGACGGTTCTGCAGGGTGCGGATCATCCACGGGCCATAGCACAGCGACAAAACCAGCGCGGTCAGCACACCGAGAATCCCGCGCAGGGTCAGGTACTGAAAGACCGCGAAGCCTTTGTAGAACTGTTGCAGATACTCCGCTAGCAGCAGCAGCATTAATGTTTCTCCAGACTGGACCCGCACAGAGCCGCAACGATGTTTTCCATCGCTGCACTGCGCGAACCCTTGATCAAAATGGTGGTGTTTGTGTCCTGCTCGGCGTCGAGGGCCTGGATCAGTTCGGCTTGCGTGCCGAAGTGATGCGCCTGTTCACCGAAAGCGTTCACGGCGTGGACCATGTTTGGCCCGACGGCGTAAAGCGCGGAAACCTTGCCTCGGGCGTACTCGCCCACGTCGCGGTGCCCCTGCTCCGCCCACTCGCCCAACTCGCCGATATCCCCGAGCACCAGGACGGTGCGGCCGGAAAAGCCGGCGAGTATATCAACGGCGGCGCACATCGAGGTGGGGTTTGCGTTGTAGGTGTCATCGATCACGCGCATGCCGTTTTTCGCCAGCTGCGCGACGGTGCGGCCCTTGACCGGTTGCACCGCGCCGAGGCCGGTGGCGATGCCGAACAGCGACACGCCCAAGGCGTGCGCAGCAGCGGCGGCAGCCAGGGCGTTGGCGACGTTATGGGTGCCGAGCAGGTTCAACTGCACACGCTCGCTACCTTCAGGTGTATGCAGATTGAACGCGGGGCAACCGCGCGCATCGGTGCTCATGTCGCTGGCGTAGAAATCCGCCTGAACGTTGCTTAGAGCGAAGGTCAATACTTTGCGAGCGCCTGCACGGGTCTGCCAGATACCGAAGGCTTTGTCATCGAGGTTGAGCACGGCGATGCCATCAGCGGCGATGCCTTCGATGATTTCGCCTTTGGCTTCGACGATTTTTTCCGGGCCACCGAACTCACCAACGTGTGCGGTACCGGCATTGTTCAGAATCGCTACATGCGGTTTGGTCAACCCAACGGTGTAGGCGATTTCGCCCAGACGCGAGGCGCCCAGCTCAATCACCGCCGATGTATGTTCCGGCGCCAGTTCGATCAGGGTCAGCGGTACGCCGAGGTCATTGTTCAGGTTGCCACGAGTCGCCAGCACCGGACCGCGCGTGCGCAGGATGCTCGCGAGCATTTCCTTGACCGTGGTCTTGCCGCTGGAACCGGTCACTGCCGCGACTGGCTGGGTGAACGCAGCACGGTTCAACGCGCCGAGTTGGCCGAGGGCCTGACGGGTGTCCTTGACCAGCAACTGCGGCAGCGTGCTGTCGGCGACTTCGCGCTCGACCAGTGCTGCAACGGCGCCTTTGCCGGCGACGTCGTTCAGATAATCATGACCGTCGAAACGCGGCCCAGTCAGCGCGACGAAAAGCTGTCCCGGCTGAATGGCGCGGCTATCGATGCTGACGCCATTGAAGCTGGCATCGCTGCCGATCAGGCGGGCTTGGAGGGCGTTGGTCAGTTCGCTGAGTGTCAGGGCCTTAAGCATGGGCCACCTCCCACGCGGTCAGGGCATGATCGGCCTCGACCAGATCGGAAAACGGCTGGCGCACGCCGTTGATTTCCTGATAGTCCTCGTGACCTTTGCCGGCGAGCACAATCACGTCGTCAGCGGTCGCGCCAGCAATCAACTGCGCAATCGCCCGGCCGCGACCGGCGACGAAACTGACTTTATCCACAGCGGTGAAACCGGCGCGGATGTCGTCGAAAATCACAGCAGGATCTTCAGTGCGCGGGTTGTCGTCGGTGACCAGCACCTGATCGGCCAGACGCTCGACCACTTCAGCCATCAAAGGGCGCTTGCCGCGATCGCGATCACCGCCACAGCCGAACAGACACAGCAACTGACCTTTGACGTGCGGGCGCAGTGCGCTGAGGACTTTTTCCAGCGCGTCCGGAGTGTGGGCGTAATCGACCACCACCAGCGGCTGCGTGCCGCCGCCCAGACGCTGCATGCGCCCGGCCGGGCCTTCGAGTTTCGGTAGCACCTTGAGAATTTCGTCGAGGGCGTAATCCAGCCCGAGCAAGGCGCCGACTGCCGCCAGAACGTTGCTCAGGTTGAAACGCCCGAGCAACGTGCTGCGCAGATGATGCTCGCCCTGCGGCGTGACCAGCGTGGCGCGCACGCCGTGGTCATCGAACTGCGCTTCGCGGCAGAACAGGTAAGCGCTGCTGTCGAGCAGGCTGTAGGTGATCAAACGCGACTCGCGTTTTTCCGCCGCCAGTTGCCGGCCGAAATCGTCGTCGAGGTTGACCACGCGGCACTTCAGGTCGTTCCAGGCGAACAGCCTGGCCTTGGCCTCGGCATACGCCTGCATAGTGCCGTGGTAATCCAGATGATCGCGGGACAGGTTGGTCATCACGGCCACGTCGAACGCCAGCGCGGTAACCCGGCCCTGATCCAGTCCGTGGGACGACACTTCCATGGCCACGGCTTTGGCGCCGGCCTTTTTCAGGTCGCCCAGCGTCGCCTGCACGGCGATCGGATTCGGCGTGGTATGCAAACCGCTTTCCAGCGCGCCATAGAAGCCGGAACCCAAGGTGCCGACGATGCCGCAATGCTGGCCGAGCAGATCCAGTGCCTGCGCAACCAGTTGGGTCACGCTGGTCTTGCCGTTGGTACCAGTCACACCGATCAGATTCAGGTGATGACTCGGTTCACCATAAAAGCGCCCGGCGATGTCCGACAGCTGCGCCGCCAGACCTTTGACCGGAATCAGCGGCACATCGGTGATCGGCAGCACAGTCGCGCCTTCCACTTCATACGCCACGGCTGCGGCGCCGCGTTGCAGGGCATCGGCGATGTGCGCACGACCGTCGAATTTGCCGCCGGGCACGGCGAGAAACAGATCGCCGGCGCGCACGTTGCGGCTGTCCAGCGCCAGTTCACGGATCAACAGATCGTGGCCGGCGTGGGGGAATATCTTGTTCAG
Source organism: Pseudomonas sp. NPDC079367 (assembly GCF_044542195.1). NCBI lineage: Bacteria > Pseudomonadati > Pseudomonadota > Gammaproteobacteria > Pseudomonadales > Pseudomonadaceae > Pseudomonas > Pseudomonas sp. NPDC079367. Next base: position 13,425 of record NZ_JBITTW010000046.1, on the reverse strand, counting down.
ACTCAATGACATCAGCCGCGCCCTCCATTGGCTTTCAGCGGAACGACCGGGGTGGCGTTGGCCTGTTGGGTGGTCGGCAGGTTGTCCGGGGTCACGTTCATCAGGCGCAGGGTGCCCGACATCACGCGGCTGAACACCGGCGCCGAAACCAGACCACCGAAGTAACCGGCCTTGGTCGGCTCATCGATCACCACAACGATGGCGTAACGCGGATCGCTCATCGGGCCGAAGCCGGCGAACAGCGAACGGTAAGAATTTTCCGCATAGCCCTTGGTGCCGACCGAGGTCTTGCGCGCGGTACCCGACTTGCCGCCGACGTGATAAGCCGGCACTTGTGCACGGAACACGCCGCGCGGCGCTTCGATCACTTGCTGCAACATGCCCTGCATGGTTTTTGCCACGGCTTCGGGCAGCACTTGCGTGGTCTGCGGCATCTTGTCGGTTTTGATCAGGGTCAGTGGCGCGAGGCGCCCGTTGTTGGCCAACGCCGAGAACGCGTGCACCAGCTGGATCGCGGTCACGGAAATACCGTAGCCGTAAGACAAGGTTGCAGTTTCGGCCTTGCGCCATTCGCGGTAGTTCGGCAGATTGCCGACACGTTCGCCGGGGAAGCCCAGACCGGTGTCCTGGCCAAGGCCGACTTTCTGCGCGAGGCGGAAAATCGTCTCACCGCCGATATCGAAGGCGACTTTACTCATGCCGACGTTACTGGAATTGATCAGAATGCCGGTCAGGTCGAGCACCGGGCCTTCGGATTTCGATACGTCTTTAATGGTGTATTTGCCGATCTGCAACGAGCCCGGATACACCTCGACGGTGTCACTCGGTTTCCAGCGGCCGGTTTCGATCGCCGCGCTCATCGAGATGGCTTTCATCGTCGAACCCGGTTCGAACACGTCGATCATCGCGCGGTTGCGCATCATCGCCGGCTGCAGGTTGCGGCGGTTATTCGGGTTGTAGGTCGGCTGATTGACCATGGCGAGAATCTCGCCGGTCTTCACATCCATGATCACCAGACTGCCGGCCTTGGCGCCGTTCTCGATGATCGCGTTGCGCAGCTCGCGGTTGGCCAGGTATTGCAGACGCAGGTCAATCGACAACGCCAAGGGCTTGCCGGCCTTGGCGTTCTTGGTGACCTGGACATCCTTGATCAGCCGTCCGCGGCGATCCTTGATCACTTGTCGTTTGCCCGGCACCCCGGCCAGCCATTCGTCATAGGCCAGCTCGACGCCTTCACGACCGTGATCGTCGATATCAGTAAACCCGACCATGTGCGCGGTGACTTCACCGGCCGGGTAGAAGCGGCGGAATTCTTCGATGCCGTAAACGCCCGGCACTTTCAGATCGAGCACGGCCTGGCCCTGCTCGGGGGTCAATCCGCGCACCAGATAGATGAATTCTTTGTTGGCCTGCGCTTCGAGGCGCTCGCTCAGGGCTTTCGGATCCTGGCCCAGCGCGGCAGCGAGTGCCGGCCACTTCTCTTTGGCCGACTGCATTTCCTTGGCGTTCGCCCACAGCGTGGTCACCGGGGTACTCACGGCCAGAGGCTCGCCATTACGGTCGGTGATCAGACCACGGTGCGCCGGAATCGGGATGTGCCGCAGACTGCGCGCGTCGCCCTGCCCCTTGAGGAAGTCACGGTCGACCACTTGCAGGTCGATGATTCGCCAGCAGATCGCCGCGACCATCAGACCGAGCAGCGCCACCATCAGGCGGAAGCGCCACGGAAACAGTGCGCCTTCGAGTTTCATCATGGCGCCACCATCTTCACGTCAGCCGCGCCGGGAATGTGCATTTTCAGTTGTTCGGTGGCCAGCACTTCAATGCGACTGTGCGCGGTCCAGGTGCTCTGCTCGAGAATCAAGCGGCCCCACTCGGCCTGCGCCTTGTCGCGCACACTGAGTTCGTTATAAAGGGTGTTGAGCAACTGACGATTCCAGTGCGCGCTGTACGACACGGCGATGGCCGAAAAAAGCACGCCGATAAACAGCAGCAGCATCAGAAAGCTGCCGCCAGGCAATGGCTTGGCGAAGAGCTTGCTCACCGCAACTTCTCCGCAACACGCATGACAGCGCTACGGGAACGTGGGTTGGCTTTGAGTTCGGCATCAGAGGCCGTCTGCGCTTTGCCGTGGATTTTGATTTTCGGTTCGAAGGCGACATGGCGAACCGGCAGGTTGCGCGGCAGGTTGTCGGCCTCGCCTTTCACCAGTTTGCGCATGAACAGTTTGACGATGCGGTCTTCCAGCGAATGGAAGCTGATCACCACCAGACGACCGCCGACTTCCAGCGCGTCCAGTGCGGCCTCGAGGCCCGCTTCCAGATCACCCAATTCGTTATTGACGTGAATGCGCAAGCCCTGGAACGCGCGGGTGGCCGGGTTCTTGCCCTTTTCCCATGCCGGGTTGGCGACTTTCAGCACTTCAGCCAGATCGGCGGTGCGCTCGAACGGCTTGATGTCACGACGCTCGGCGACGGCACGGGCCATACGCCCGGAGAAACGTTCTTCGCCGTATTCCTTGAACACGCGGGCGATTTCTTCAGCCGGCGCGGTGTTGACGAACTCGGCCGCGCTGATGCCACGGGACGGGTCCATGCGCATGTCCAGCGGCCCGTCATTGAGGAAACTGAAGCCGCGCTCGGCGTCGTCGAGTTGCGGCGACGACACGCCGAGGTCGAGCAGAATGCCGCTGACCTTGCCGGCCAGACCCTGCTCGGCAACCACCGAACCGAGCTCGGCAAAGCTGCGCTGCACAACGACAAAGCGGCCGTCTTCGGCCGCTAGCGTTTGCCCGGTGGCAATCGCTTGAGGATCCTTGTCGAATCCGATAAGTCGACCGTCCGGCCCGAGCTGGCTGAGGATCAATCGGCTGTGCCCACCGCGCCCGAACGTGCCGTCCAGATAGCAGCCATCAGGACGTACGGCGAGAGCCTCGACGGCTTCGTCAAGCAGTACGGTGATGTGGTTAAAGCCGCTATCAATAGTCACAGGATCAAATCACGCAGTTCATCAGGCATCGCGCCCGGTTGTTGAATAGCAGCAAGGTCAGCGGCAGACACCGCGTTCCATGCATCCTCGTCCCACAGTTGGAACTTGTTCAGTTGGCCCACCAGCATTGCGCGCTTATCCAGCTTGGCGTATTCGCGCAGACGCGGCGGAACCAGGAAACGACCACTGCCATCGAGTTCAAGGTCGACGGCATTACCAATCAGCAAACGTTGCAGACGACGGTTCTCTTCGCGAAGCGAAGGGAGTGCGCGCAACTTGGTTTCAATGATTTCCCACTCGTCGAGCGGGTAGACACACAAACATGGATCTACGGCATCAATGGTCACGATCAATTGGCCGGAACTGCGCGAATCGAGCTCGTCACGGTACCGGCTCGGCATAGCGAGACGGCCCTTTGCATCGAGACTGATAGCGTTAGCTCCGCGAAACACGTCAG
>NZ_JBITTW010000046.1:0-9970 GCF_044542195.1 Pseudomonas sp. NPDC079367 | reverse complement strand
CCAATTTTTATCGTTTTGAGCTCAAAAAACCCACTTCATGCCACTTTCCGCCACTTGCGCACACTATAGGAATGCGCCCACCACACCGTCAAGGCGCGGATTAAAGGAAAACCCTTACAGAACGGAGATTTAGCGAGGTAAAAGGAGGCTCAACGAGAATCTGACGCGAAGTTTTGACCAATAACCTGATGCAGCACTGAAAGCTGCGCTCGAAAGTTAAAGTAGTTTGTTAAGAGTAAGATTTTTTCGGTATTACAAAGGCGCTTCGGCTGATGATTGAAGCAGGGTGGGAAAAGGCTATTACCGCGTTTGCCGCTGCCGGAATTTCAGACCGGGCCGACTGATATTACACAGCCGCGCCTTCCATGTTCCAGGCAGGGAAAGAAAAAGGTGGAGAGTCGATCTGTAAGCCGGGTTCTGTCTTGAACAGTCATTCGTCTACGATGGCCATCACTGGACATCTTTAGCAACCTACCCGGTCCCAGCGCGGGCCACGCCTTGGGACCCTATTTGGTCTTGCTCCAAGTGGGGTTTACCTAGCCACGAACTGTTGCCAGACGTGCGGTGCGCTCTTACCGCACCTTTTCACCCTTACCGGCGCTTGCGCGCTTAGGCGGTTATTTTCTGTGGCACTTTCCGTAGGCTCACGCCTCCCAGGCATTACCTGGCACTTCGCCCTATGGAGCCCGGACTTTCCTCCCCCCCCTAATTTTCATAGAGGGCAGCGACTGTCCGATCGACTCTCCGCCGCGAAGGTTAACGGCAGAGCGCCGGAAGAACAAGCGCTAAAACCCTCAAGAACGCCATGGGCGACGGCTTACACGCCTTTCTGTTTATCCAGCGCCACTTGATAAAGCACGTTTTTGCGTTCGCCGGTAATTTGCGCTGCCAGTGCAGCGGCGCGCTTGAGCGGCATTTCCTCCAGGAGCAGATCGAGGATGCGCATGGCTTCGCTGCTGACTGCGTCTTCTGATTGCGGCGCCGTCCAGCCGGCCACCAGCACCACACACTCGCCACGCTGCTGATTGCTGTCGGACTCGACGAACGCGCGCAACTCACTGAGCGGCAGGCCTTTGAGGGTTTCGAAGGTTTTGGTGATTTCCCGCGCCAATAAAGCCTGACGCTCACCACCAAACACCGCTTCCATATCCTGCAAACATTCGAGAATGCGATGCGGCGCTTCATAGAAGATCAACGTGCGTGGTTCTTCTTTAACCGCTTCCAGACGTGCCTTGCGCCCGACCGACTTGGCCGGCAGGAAACCTTCGAAAATAAAACGGTCGGACGGCAACCCCGCCGCCGATAGCGCCGCGATCAACGCGCAGGCACCGGGCACCGGTACCACATTGATGCCGGCCGCCCGGGCCTGACGCACCAGGTGATAACCCGGATCAGAGATCAGCGGCGTACCGGCATCGGAAATCAGCGCCACGTTGTCGCCCGCCAGCAACCGGGTAATAAAGCGACTACCCTCATCCCGTTCGTTGTGCTCGTGGCACGCGGCCAGCGGCGTGCCGATACCGAAGTGCTGCATCAGGCGCGCCGAGTGCCGCGTGTCTTCGGCGGCAATCAGCGCCACTTCACGCAGGATCTTCAGGGCCCGGGCGCTGATGTCGTCCAGGTTGCCGATGGGCGTCGCCACCACATAAAGCGAGCCAGCAGCGGAATTCAAAGGACCTGGAGCAGTCAAAGCGCACACCTCGTGATCGGTAAAAGCGGCCATTGTAGCGCGTCACGAGGCTGGCGATGCGCTCAAGCCGAGGGAGGTTTTTCGCACGGTTGTGCGCTGCCGCAACATTTACTCCAGCTAAATTGATCGATTCACGCCACTAACATCGCGCCCCGGCCAGTGCTTGGGTACAATTCCACGCTAATTTGATCGAGTATCAGGAACACTTACATGATCGCTTGCCTGCGGCTGTTCACTGCCCTCTGCCTCGCTGCCCTGTTGGCCGCGTGTGCCAGCTCCCCTTCCTCCAGCCTTGGCGAACTTCCACGGACTCCGGACGCCAGCATCGAGCAACTGCTCGAACAGGCTGCCCAGGCTAAAACCCCGGAACAAGCCGCCCTGTTGCGCCTGAGCGCGGCAGACCAGGCTTACCGCCAAGGCAATGCCGGCCAGTCCGCGCAAATCCTGCAACAAGTGCCGATCGAGCAACTCAAGCCAGGCCAGCAGATTTTCGCCAATACGCTGTCCGCCGAACTGGCCATGACGCGCAATCAGCCGAAAGCTGCGCTAACTGCCCTGAGCCATCCAAGCTTCCAAAAGCTCGGTGAAATGCCGCAAGAGCAGCAAGTGCGCACCGGCACCGTTCATGCCCGCGCCCTGGAAGCCGACGGTCAGACATTGGCGGCTGCTCGCGAACGTGTGTTCATCGCACCAATGCTGGAAGGCGAAGCCGCGAGCAAGAACCACGAAGCGATCTGGACCCTGATCGCCTCGCTGCCAACCGATCAGCTGCAACCGAACACCACCGATGATCTCGGCGGCTGGATGGCACTGGCGCAAGCAGTGAAAACCGCAGGCACCCTGGAGCAGCAGCAAGCTGCGATCGACAACTGGCGCGCGCAGAATCCAAAGCACCCGGCAGCGATCAACCTGCCGCTGCCGCTGACCAAACTCAAGGAACTGGCCAGCCAGCCGCTGGGCAAAATCGCCCTGCTGCTGCCACAAGACGGCCAGTTGGCGTCGGTTGGCAAAGCGCTGCGCGAAGGCTTCATGGCGGCGCATTATCAAGCGCAACAGGCCGGTCAGAATCCGCCAGCGATTGAGTTTTACGACAGCTCGAAACTGACCTCGATGGACGAGTTCTATCGCAAGGCTCAGGCTGACGGCGTGCAGCTGGTGGTCGGCCCGCTGGAAAAACCACTGGTCAAGCAATTGAGCACCCGTCCGCAATTGCCGATCACCACCCTGGCGCTGAACTACAGCGAAGGTGAGCAAGGCCCGGCGCAATTGTTCCAGTTCGGTCTCGCTGCTGAAGACGAAGCTCGGGAAGTCTCGCGCCGCGCCCGTGCCGATGGCTTGCATCGCGCCGCGATCATGGTGCCGAAAGGCGAATGGGGTGATCGCGTGCTGCGCGCCTTCAGCCAGGACTGGCAGGCCAATGGCGGCAGCATCGTTGCCACCGAGCGAGTTGATCAGCCGGTGCAACTGGCGCAGCAGATTGCCGACATGTTCCAGCTGCGTCAGAGCGAAGCCCGCGCCAAGAGCCTGCAGAACGTTGCTGGTACCAACGTCGCAGCCCAGCCTTCACGCCGCCAGGACATCGAATTCATTTTCCTGGCCGCCACACCGCAACAGGCCCAGCAGATCAAGCCGACCCTGAACTTCCAGTACGCCGGTGATGTTCCGGTCTACGCGACTTCCCATGTGTACAGTGCCAGCGGCGACGTCAACCAGTACAACGACATGAACGGCATTCGCTTCTGCGAAACACCCTGGCTGCTGGAAACCAGCGATCCGCTGCGCCAGCAAGTCGCTGCGCAATGGCCGCAAGCCAACGGCAGCCTCGGTCGCCTCTACGCCATGGGCGCCGATGCCTATCGCCTGGCACCGCGCCTGGGTCAACTCAAAGCCCTGCCGGACAGCCGCATCGAAGGTCAGTCGGGCAGCCTTGGCATGACCCAGACCCAGCGCGTTGTGCGCCAGCTGCCGTGGGCGCAGTTTGTCAGCGGTCAGGTGCAGCGTCTGCCGGACACCCCACGCTGATGCCCGACAGGTCACGCTCGCAAAGCGGCAAGGATGCCGAGCGCCAGGCGCTCGAACATCTGCAACAACAGGGGCTGCGCCTGGTGGCGCAAAACTGGTTATGCAAACGCGGCGAGCTTGATCTGGTCATGCTTGATGGCGATACAGTAGTATTCGTTGAAGTTCGCTACAGAAGAAACACTCAATGGGGTGGCGCGCTCGCCAGTATCGACGAGCGCAAGCAGCAGAAACTGATCTTTGCAGCACAGTATTTTCTTCAGCGCGAGTCGCGTTGGGCCAATTCCCCCTGCCGCTTCGATGTGGTGGCGATCGACAGCCGCCCGAATCAGCTGAACTGGTTGCAGAATGCTTTCGACAGTTGATCGCCTGCACCCTGCCCCGTTTTCGTCCGACACATTTTGCTCTTTGCTTTGCGGGCTGCACATTCACGTGCCGAACAGCCGCGCCACTTAAGGTCACACAGATGGACATGCAATCCCGAATTCGCCAGCTTTTCCAGGCCAGTATCGACACCAAGCAACAGGCGATGGACGTACTTGCACCGCACATCGAGCAAGCCAGCCAGATCATGGTCAACGCCCTGCTCAACGAAGGCAAAATGCTCTCTTGTGGCAACGGTGGCTCGGCCGGCGACGCCCAGCATTTTTCCTCGGAACTGCTCAACCGCTTCGAGCGCGAACGCCCGAGCCTGCCGGCGATTGCGCTGACCACCGACACTTCTACGATCACTTCGATCGCCAACGATTACAGCTACAACGAAGTGTTCTCCAAACAGATCCGCGCGCTCGGTCAGCCGGGCGATGTGTTGCTGGCGATTTCGACCAGCGGCAACTCGGCGAACATTATTCAAGCGATCCAGGCCGCACATGATCGCGAAATGATTGTCGTAGCTTTGACCGGACGCGATGGCGGCGGCATGGCGTCGCTGCTGTTGCCCGAGGACGTGGAGATTCGCGTACCGGCCAACGTCACTGCACGTATTCAGGAAGTCCACTTGCTGGCGATCCATTGCCTTTGCGATCTGATCGACAGCCAACTGTTCGGGAGTGAAGAATGACCCCTAATCGCCTTGGCCTTCTGGCCTTGACCTTGTGCCTCGGCATCAGCGGCTGCACCTCGGTGGTGAATGCCAGCCGTGAAGCGCCGATCGAAGACGACCGTGGCACGCGCACCTTTGGCAGCAAGATCGACGATTCGCTGATCGAAACCAAAGCAGGCGTGAACATCGCCAAGGCCGATCCGGCTCTGGACAACGACTCGCACATTGTCATCACCAGCTTCAACGGCGTGGTATTGCTTGCCGGCCAGACGCCACGCGAAGACCTCAAGGCCAAGGCCGAACAGGCCGCCGCCAACGTCCAGCGCGTAAAGAAGGTGCATAACGAACTGCAAGTGCTGCAACCGTCCTCCCTGCTCGCTCGCCAGAACGACGCGTGGCTGACCACCAAGATCAAGACGCAGATGCTCACTGACGCCAGCATCCCTGGCTCGCGCATCAAAGTCGTGACCGAAAACGGCATCGTCTATCTGCTGGGCCTGCTGACCAAACAGGAAGCCAATCAGGCGACCAACCTGGTTCAGGGCGTGTCCGGTGTGCAGAAAATCGTGAAACTGTTCGAATACATCGACTGACCTGATTACGCAGGAGCTGTGTAGGAGCTGACGAGTGCAACGAGGCTGCGATCTCTTGATCTTGTGCTTCTAAAAACAGCCTTCGGCAGCTCCTACCCGGCCAATGCAGACACAAAAAAGGCGATCCAACCGGATCGCCTTTTTTTTATTTCACAACTTTCAAACTCGGCCGGCCACTTGGGCGCGGCGGCTCGCTGCCCGGAGGCGGCGAGTCGTCATCCGGATCAATGTCTTCCTCGTCATCCATCGGCAACTCGAGGTCAAACACCATCCCCTGGCCGTTCTCCCGGGCGTAGATACCCAGAATCGCGCTGATCGGCACATAGAGGCTGTGCGGAACACCGCCGAAGCGGCCTTCGAATGTCACCACGTCGTTGTCCATGTGCAGATGACGCACGGCACTCGGCGAGATGTTCAGGACGATCTGGCCGTCGCTGGCAAAACCCTGCGGCACCTGCACCGCCGGGTACTCGGAGTTGACCAGCATGTGCGGTGTGCAATCGTTATCCACAATCCACTCGTAGAGCGCGCGGACCAGATAAGGTCGACTGGAGTTCATAGCGGCTCCTTAAGCCTTAGCGCATATCGCGTTCGACACCAGACAGACTCGCCTGGAAAGCCTCACGCGCAAACTGACGCTCCATATAATCAAGCAGCGGCTTGGCCGGCCGCGGCAGTTCAATACCCAGAATCGGCAAACGCCAGAGTATGGGTAATAGGCAGCAATCCACCAGACTTTGTTCCTCACTGAGGAAGAACGGTTTGTCGGCGAACAGCGGCGAAACGCCGGTCAGGCTTTCGCGCAATTCCTTGCGCGCCACGACCCGTGCGGCCTCTTTGCTCTTGGGATCCAGAATCAGATCCACCAGTCCGCACCAGTCACGCTGAATCCTGTGAATCAGCAGACGGCTGTTGGCTCGCGCCACCGGATAAACCGGCATCAGCGGCGGATGCGGGTAACGCTCATCCAGATACTCCATCACCACGGTCGACTCCCACAACGCCAGGTCACGATCGACCAGCGTCGGCAGACTGCCGTAAGGGTTCACCTCAATCAGTTTAGGCGGCTGCCGGCCGGCTTCCACGTAAATGATTTCGGCGCTGACACCCTTCTCTGCAAGCACGATGCGCACTCGGTGGGAATAGTGGTCGGCGGGGTCGGAGTAACAGGCCAACCGATTGGTCACGCCCATGGCGATCCTCCTCGCTTGTTGAATTTGTCGGAACCGGAAAAACGCGCGCGCCCAGAGGGCACCTCCTGCAGGGTCTGACCGAGCAGACCCTGCTTTAGCGGAGGCGCCCTTGGGCGCGCGCGATTAACAGCAATGCTTGAAGCGTATCAGTGCACGTCTTTCCAGTATTCACGCTTGAGCAGGTAGGCGAACACGAAGAAGAACGCCAGGTACAGCAAGACATAAGTACCGATGCGCTGATGTTGCAGCTTAACCGGGTTAGCCGAGTAAGCCAGGAAGGTTACCAGATTCTTGACCTTCTCATCGAACTGCTCTTCGTTCAGAGCACCGGACTTGGGCACGATGGTCAACTGATCGCACGCTTCATGAGTCAGCGGCGTGCCGGTCAGTGGATCGTATTGCTTCTTGCCGTCCTCGACGATCTGCACCTGCTTGCAGCCGACAACCTGGCGACCCTGCAGGCCAACCAGTACGTTCGGCATGCCGACGTTCGGGAAGACCTTGTTGTTGACACCCCAAGGACGCGCCGGATCTTCGTAGAACGACTTCAGGTAACCGTAGAGCCAGTCGGTGCCGCGCACGCGTGCTACGAGGGTCAGATCCGGCGGCGCCGCGCCAAACCACGTTTTGGCGTCGGCCGGCTGCATGCCGATGTTCATGTGGTCACCGATCTTGGCGCCCGTGAATACAAGCTTCTCCAGCATCAATTCGTGCGGTATGCCGAGGTCATCGGCAACGCGCTCGTAACGCTGGAACTTGGCGCTGTGGCAACCCATGCAATAGTTGGCAAAGGTCCGCGCACCATCCTGCAGGGCAGCTTTGTCGGAGACGTCGATATCGACACTTTCCAGTTCCGGACCATGCCCCCCGGCGGCAAAAGACAGGGCAGGCAGCGCAGCAAAAATCAGAGCAAAAAATAACTTTTTCATCAGCCAGTCACCCTTTCCGGAACCGGTTTGGTCTTCTCGAGCCGGGTGTAGAACGGCATCAGAATGAAGTAGGCGAAGTACAGGAAGGTGCAGACCTGCGACAGCAACGTGCGCCCCGGCGTCGGCGCAAGCACACCGAGCACACCCAGGATCACGAAGGAAATGCAGAACACCACCAGCCAGATCTTGCTCAGCCAGCCCTTGTAGCGCATCGACTTGACCGGACTGCGATCCAGCCACGGCAGCACGAAGAGCACCGCAATGGCCGCGCCCATGGCAATTACGCCCATGAGTTTGTCCGGCACCGCGCGCAGGATTGCGTAGAACGGTGTGAAGTACCAGACCGGAGCAATATGTTCGGGAGTCTTGAACGGGTTAGCCGGCTCGAAGTTAGGCTTTTCGAGGAAGTAGCCGCCCATTTCCGGAAAGAAGAACACAATGAAGCAGAAAATGAACAGGAAAACCACGACGCCGACAATATCCTTCACCGTGTAGTACGGGTGGAATGCGATGCCGTCCAGGGGAATGCCGTTTTCGTCTTTGTGCTTCTTGATATCAACGCCGTCAGGGTTGTTCGAACCCACTTCGTGCAGCGCCAGAATGTGCAGCACCACCAGACCGAGGATCACGATCGGCAGCGCAACAACGTGCAAGGCGAAAAAGCGGTTCAGGGTGATTCCGGAAATCAGGTAGTCACCACGAATCCACTGGGTCAGGTCATCGCCGATCAGCGGAATCGCACCGAACAGCGAGATGATCACTTGGGCACCCCAGTAGGACATCTGGCCCCACGGCAGCAGGTAACCCATGAATGCTTCGGCCATCAGCGCCAGGTAAATCAGCATGCCGAACACCCAGACCAGCTCGCGCGGCTTTTGATACGAACCGTAGAGCAAGCCACGGAACATGTGCAGGTACACAACAATGAAGAACGCCGAAGCGCCAGTCGAGTGCAGCAGACGCAGGATCGAGCCGTACTCGACGTCGCGCATGATGTATTCGACGGAAGCGAAAGCCTCTTCTGCCGACGGCGTGTAGCTCATGGTCAGCCAGACACCGGTGACGATCTGATTGACCAGCACCAGCAGCGCCAGGGAACCGAAGAAATAGAAGAAGTTGAAGTTTTTTGGGGCGTAATACTTGCTGAGATGGTCTTCCCACATTTTGGTCGCGGGAAAGCGTGCATCAACCCAGTCCATGAACTTGCTCATCACGCTTTCTCCGTATCGACGCCAATGACAATCAGGTCATCAGTCTCATAGGAATGCGGGGGAACTGGCAGGTTCAAGGGCGCAGGTTGCGACTTGTAGACGCGGCCAGCCAGATCGTAGTGGGAACCGTGACAAGGGCAGAAATAACCGCCTACCCAGTCTTTGCCCAGATCAGCAGGTGCCACTTCGGGACGGAAGGTCGGTGAGCAACCCAGGTGCGTACAGATCCCGATCAGCAGCAGAATTTCCGGCTTGATTGAGCGTACTTCAGGGTCGACATAAGTGGGTTGTGTGGAGTTTTTGGAAGTCGGATCAGAGAGCTGGCCCTCGATCTTCTTGAGATTCCCCAGGATTTCCTCAGTACGGCGGACAATGAATACCGGCTGGCCGCGCCACTCAGCAATCATCTGCTGGCCTGGCTCGATTTTGCTGACATTCACTTTCACCGGTGCACCGGCAGCTTTTGCCTTGGCACTGGGAAACCATGACCCCACGAACGCGACCGCAGCCCCCACCGCTCCTGCAGCACCCACCACGGATGTGGCTGCCACCAAGAAGCGACGCCGGCCTGCATTCACGCCGTCATTGCTCATTCAGTCCTCTCCCATCAGCTTTTTTGGCCTGTTAAATCAGGCGTCTACTAAATAAATCAAATGTTACTTATAAAAATTTTGCCCGAATGGTAATGAAAACCCCCAATTCTGACAAGGTTAATTCCCTGGGGCTAAGCCCCTTAAGCCTTGGAGTATAGGGGGTCTACGGCTGTGGCAAGTTGTCACAACGCAATTCTTTGATAAATCGCAGGCATAAAAAAACGCCCGCTTCCGTGAGGAGGCGGGCGTTCTTTTTTGAACGTGGAAGCGGAATTAACGCTTCGAGTACTGCGGACGCTTACGCGCTTTACGCAGACCCACTTTCTTACGTTCAACTTCACGGGCGTCGCGGGTAACGAAGCCAGCTTTGCGCAGAGCGCTACGCAGGGTTTCGTCGTAGTCCATCAGAGCGCGAGTGATGCCGTGGCGGATTGCGCCAGCCTGACCACTTACACCACCGCCGATCACGGTGACGTAGATGTCGAACTTCTCGACAGTCTCGGTCAGCTCCAGCGGCTGACGAACTACCATGCGGGCAGTTTCGCGGCCGAAGAAGTTATCCAGCGAACGGTTGTTGATGGAGATGTTACCAGTACCCGGACGCAGGAAAACGCGTGCGGTTGCGGTCTTGCGACGGCCAGTGCCGTAATTTTGAGTCGCCGACATAATGAACTATTCCGTTAAATCTTCAGTTCTTGGG
>NZ_JBITTW010000045.1:0-48714 GCF_044542195.1 Pseudomonas sp. NPDC079367 | reverse complement strand
ACCTTTGCAGTACTTGCAGACTACTTCGCTGATATGGGTGATGCGATCCACCATCAGCATGTTCGGGGCGGGCAGTTGCGCGTTACCTGGGCCGAACAGCTCACCGCGACTGCAGCGCAGCAGGTCTTCCCGAGTAAAGGCGTTTTGTTTGGTCATGCGAGCTCCTCAATAATCCCATGCGGCAGGTGGGGCAGATCTTCCCGACCGTTCAAAGCGTTCATGCCTCGAACCGGCAGCCTACTCATAGACTATTGCGTTGTGGTGAAAGTCACAGCACCAAGGACATGAATGTACACTTGTGCACTGAAATTTTTAATCAAGCCCCTTTTGGGGCTCGTTCGGGTGCCTAAGACTGCCGCACTTTCGCTTTTCACGCCAGTCGCAGATGGTCGAAAGGCCCACACTACGACACCCAGCGCTGCAAAATCTGCTGCAGGTCATTGCGTTTGAACGGCTTGGCCAGGTAATCGTTCATACCCGCTGCCAGACAGGTTTCGCGATCGCCCTGCAAGGCATTGGCGGTGAGCGCAATGATCGGCACATCGCGGCGTCCGGGCAGCTCGCGAATCTGCCGCGTGGCCTCGTAGCCGTCGATGATCGGCAGCCGGCAATCCATCAGAATTACTTCGAATTCACCGCCCTGGGCACTGCGCACCGCTTGCGCACCATCGGTCGCCACACTCACGGCAAAACCGAGGCTGCGCAGCATCGCTTCAATCACGGTCTGGTTGACCGGATTGTCTTCGACCAGCAACACATGCCGTCCTTCGCCCTGGCCACTGCCGTTCAGCGCACGCGGCGCGACCAGCGGTGGCATTGCCTGCTTATATAGCGCCAGTGGAATTTCCAGCGTAAATACCGAGCCGCGACCTTCTTCGCTCTGCGCGCGCAACGTGCCGCCCATGCGTTCGGCCAGCGTCCGCGCGATCGGCAGACCCAGACCGGTGCCACCATAGCGGCGGGAGATCGAGCTGTCGGCCTGCTGGAAGGCATTGAACATCAGCTCCAGACTTTGCGAGGAAATGCCGATACCGCTGTCCCGCACCGAGCAGGTGAACCACAGCAGTTCATGATCCAGCGACTGCCATTGCGCCTCGATGCTGACCCGGCCCTGCTCAGTGAACTTCAAGGCATTGCCAACCAGATTGACCAGAATCTGCCGGATCCGCGTCGGATCACCTTGGACCTGCAAACCGCGCATGTCGTCGGGGATGCGCAGACTCAGCGCCAGGCCACGCTGCGCCGCGCTGTGCTGGAACGACTGCGCGCAGGCGCCGATCAGCTCGGCGAGGTTGAACGGAATGTGCTCAAGCTCCAGCTCCGAACGCTCGATCCGCGAAAAGTCGAGAATGTCATTGATGACCTTGAGCAAGTGCTCGGTCGACTCTGAAGCGAGTGCTGCATATTCGATCTGCTCATCGGTCATCTCGGTGGTTTCGAGTAACTGCAGCATGCCCAGGACGCCGTTCATGGGCGTGCGCAGTTCATGACTCATCATCGCCAGGAAATCCGATTTGGCGTTGTTGGCTTTTTCTGCCTCTTCGCGGGTCTGGATCAGTTGCGCCATCGCCTGTTGCTGTTCGCGACTGGCCTGTTCGAGCGCGTGGGCGAGGTTGTTGATGTGCTGCGACAGCGCGCCCAGTTCGGTGTCATCGACAATCGGCAGCGGCGTCTTGTAGTCGCCTTCCTGAATGGCCTTGACCGCGTCGCCGATGTCGCGGATCGGTTGAGACAGACTGCCGGCCAGGCGCCGCGCCACGACGAACGTGAAGAGCAGAGCAAACAGCGCGAGGATTGCGGCCTTGAACAGGATTTCCTGCTGGCGCTGACTGAAAGCGTCATTGGACAACCCGACGATCACCCGTCCCAGATAATCCTCGCCCGCGGCGCCGTTGCTGACTTTGCCGTCCTGGAAAAAATCATTGTGCAAGGCGATACGCTGCAAACGCACCGGCGCCTGGAACACTTCGACCTGATGCGGGCGGCTGTGGCTATCGGCCGGTTGTTCGACGTACACCAGAATCCGGTTGGCGCTGTCCTGCACTTCGAGAAAGCGCACATTGGGGGTGGCCAGTGTCGCCTTGAGCAGGCTTTCCAGCACTTCGTTGTTGCCGGAAATCACCCCGTATTCCGTGGCGGGGGCGAGTTGGTTGGCGATCAACTGACCGGTGTGGTTCAGCTCCTGACGCAAATCCTGGATACGCACGAAGGTAAAGAAACTGATCAACAGCAGTGTCAGCAACAGCGCCGGCCCGAGGCTGATCAGTTGTGTGCGGGTGTTGATGTCCCAACGGCGACGGAAATTCATGGGCGGCGCTCTCCTTCGGCCAAGGCAGTGGCGACAGATGCTTCATTCAGCGGTTCGATGCCCAGTGAACGAGCCACCTGCGCATTACTTGAAACCTTGAAACGCGCGGGATAAAGCGTTCGCGGCCATGCGCTGGTCGGCTGGTCGAGCAAATGGTCGAGGATCGCCAGCCAGTCACTCTGGTCGCTGTAGGTGCTGGCGAGGCTGCCCGCGCGAACGAACGCAATGGTCGGGCCGATCAGCGCAACCTGCCGCGCGTAGCTGCTGAGCAAGAGGTTTTTCGCCGTTTGCGAGTTGTACAGATCGGGATCGTCGAGGCCGAGCAATACGTCGCTGTTTTTCAGCACAGCGTGTAACGGACGGCTGTCGTGAGTGTTGTCCCAGCGCTGGCTGACAATCTCCAGATTCAAGGGCCGCGCAGCCACGCGTAATTCGTTGAGGAGGAATTCGCCGTGCTCATCGAACAGGACGCCGACGCGCCGGGCCTGCGGCAAGATTCGCCGGATCAATTGCAATTGCCGGCCCAGCGGCGGATCGCTCCAGAGCAGACTCAAGCGCGCCGGCTGGGCATCGGCGAAACGCTGGCGCGCCTGCAAGCGGCTGATGCGCAGCACCAGCGTCGAGGGGCCTTGCGAGTCCTGCAAGCGCCAGTCGAGACTCGGCAGATCGAGCAGGATCAGGCGCAGGCTGGTCGGCAGTTTGCCAGGTGCGGGCAGGCTGGCCAGCGGCTGGAAGCGCACGTTGTCGGTCGGGCGCAATTCACTCAATGCTTGAACAAAAGCCTGCACGCCGGGGCTTTCCTCGGCGCCGGTCAACAGAATATCGGCCGCCTGCACCGCGACGCCGTGCAGCCACGCGGTCAAAAACAGGCAGAGCCCGGCCAGCCAGTGGCCAAGGGTTGGCGTCTTCCGTGACGGGCCGTTGCGCATCCTAGAACTCCAGCTCGGCACTGAAATACATCACTCGGCGTTCGTCGTAATTGTTGTCGACGAAGGTGTTCGGCTGATGGTCGAGGCGCTGTTGCAGCACGCCTGCCAATTGCAACTGAGCTTTGCCGATGGGGATGCGTTTGGCGATGCGCGTGTCGACGCGTTCGAAGCGATAGCCATTGAGCGCGTTGTCGCCGTAATAGAAGAGGGCGCTGTTCCAGCCATGCCCCCAGTTGCGCAGCCATCCGGCCGAGCCGCTGTTGCGTGAGGTGAATTGCTGATCCAGCGGATTGCTCGCCTCGGCATCGACGAAGGCATAAGTGAAGCGCAAACGGTCGGCGCTGCTGAGGCGCCAGTCAAGTTGCGTTTCAGTGCCGCGAAAGCGCGAGCGGTTGGCGTTGCTGGCGATGTATTGGTTGTTGCGCAGCGGCTCGCTGATCATTCCGGTGATTTCGTCGTAGAACAGCTTTACGTCCACCGCCAGACCGAGTTCGGCGAAGTAGCCGTTGTAGCCCAACTCGCGCGAACGCATGTGCTCCTGATCGAGATCGCCGGGGCCACGGGTCTTGACGAAATAACGCGCCGACGACTGGCCGTAGGCCGAGGGCCGCAGGTTGCTGACTTGATAGCTCCAGTTGACGTTGTTCTCGAACATGTCCGGCGAGCGGATCGCCTCCGAGTACACCGCACGCAGGCCGTGACGCGGGTTGATCAGGTAGTTGACTGCGAAGCGCGGGGTCAGCGAACTGCCGATCAATTGCGTGTCTTCGAACATCGCACCGCCCTGCACCAGCCAGTGCTCGGTAGCGCGCCATTCAAGTTGGCCGAACGCGCGCCAAGTGGTGTCGTCGAGGGTGCCGTTGAAGTAGGTCTGCGAATCGGCGCGGTCGTAACGGTAGTTCAGGCCGCTGACCAGACGCAGGTTGTCGGACAGGCTGAGGGTGTCCTGCAATTCGAGGTCGTAGCGCGACTCGCGGGCGCTCTGGTCGATATCACCGCACAAGGTCTGGCTGGCGCCGTTACGCCATTGCTCGAGCACCTGATTGGCCAGCGCCATTTGCTGTGGCGTGCCGGGCGCCGCGCCGGGCCCGGTGAACTGGTTGATGTTGCGCGCCAGCCGCTCGGTGTAATTCGGGTCGAGCTGCCACAGCTGCGTCAGCTCAGGGCTGAACGACACCTCGGCATCGCAGGCGCGCCAGACTTGCTGGCGATCCCAGTGCTGTGCCGAGCCTTGTACATAAAGGCTGTGTTCGGGGTTGATATCGAGATTCCAGCGCACCGAACCGGCGTAATCCTTGGCTACCACGTCGGAATTGTTCCCTGCGTCGGTAATCCCCGAGAATACTGGGCGGTAGGTGTAAGGCCGCTGATTGCTGCCGTCCTTGGCGTTAAGCTGCCAGTCGAGACTCTGCCCTTCGTCGAGGTTGTGGCTGACTGCCAGACTCAGACGATTCAAGCGCCGACTGTCGCGATAATCGGCGCCGTTGCGGTCGCTGTCGAAACCGTCGTCTTCCTGGCCGGATAGCGACAGGCGCAAATCACCGCCATCCCAACCGGTGCCCTGGCTGGCATAAAAGTCGTTGATGCCACGCTGGCCTCGGGTGATTTTCAAGCGCGTGCCGTGGCTGTCGGCCGGGTGACGAGTGATGATGTTGATCACCGCCATCAGCGCGTTGGCACCGTAACTGACGGTGTTCGGGCCACGGAATACCTCGACCCGGTCGATATCTTCCATGGCCACTGGAATATCGCTCCAGTCCACTGTGGCCAGACCTGCGCGGTACACCGAGCGGCCATCGATCAACACTTGCATGCGTCGTGCTTCGCTGGCGTTGGTGCCGTGGTAATTCACGGCTGGCTGATTGCCGTTGATGTTGCCGACCATCATCCCCGGCACCAGCCGCAACAGTTCGTTGAAGTCGCGAGCACCGCTGGCGCTGATCAATTCACTGTCGAGGACGGTCATGCTCCCGGGCACTTCCGCCGGCGTCTGTTTCAGGCGCGTGGCCGTAAGCACTTGCGGCAACGTCTGGCTGTCGACGAACAGGTCGTCCGCCACCACCAGCGGGCTGAACAGCAGCGCCAGTAGCAGGGGCGAGCGCGGGGGAGAAGAGCCAGAAAGCACGACGCAGCCTGTAGAGAGAGGAGTTGGCGCGCATGTTAACCGAGGGCCGACACTTTTCCAGTGACGTTGCAGGCATTTTCATTGATTTTATTGGTCTTCTTCTTACAACTGACGGTAATTGTTGCTGGGGCTGGCCGCCACCGGGGGGGGCCGTATAATGCCCGCCATCGCCACTGGTATGGATTAACGGATTGCATATGACTGAACAGCGCCCGATTGCGGTCCTGGGAGGCGGAAGTTTTGGTACCGCCGTGGCCAATCTGCTGGCCGAGAACGGCCATCAAGTTCTTCAGTGGATGCGTGACCCCGAGCAGGCCGAGGCCATCCGGGTCAATCGCGAAAACCCGCGTTACCTCAAAGGCATCAAGATTCTGCCAGGCGTGACCGCGGTCACCGACCTGCAAGCGGCCCTCGAGGCCTGCGATCTGTGCTTTGTCGCGCTGCCATCCAGCGCCTTGCGCACGGTGCTCGCCGCCCACGCCGAGCGGTTGAGCGGCAAGATGCTGGTCAGCCTGACCAAAGGCATTGAAGCGCAGACCTTCAAGCTGATGAGCCAGATCCTTGAAGAGATCGCCCCGCAGGCACGGATCGGCGTGTTATCCGGGCCGAATCTGGCTCGGGAAATTGCCGAGCATGCACTGACCGCCACGGTCGTCGCCAGCGAAGACGAAGCACTGTGCAAAGCGGTGCAAGCCGCACTGCACGGTCGCACTTTTCGCGTTTACGCCAGCGCCGACCGTTTCGGTGTCGAGCTGGGCGGGGCGTTGAAAAACGTATACGCGATCATCGCCGGCATGGCCGTAGCGCTGGAGATGGGCGAAAACACCAAGAGCATGCTGATCACTCGCGCCTTGGCCGAGATGACCCGCTTTGCGGTGAATCAAGGTGCCAATCCGATGACCTTCCTGGGCCTGGCCGGCGTTGGCGATCTCATCGTCACGTGCTCATCGCCCAAGAGCCGCAACTATCAGGTCGGTTTTGCCCTCGGCCAGGGCTTGAGCCTCGACGAAGCGGTGTCGCGTCTGGGCGAGGTCGCTGAAGGGGTCAACACGCTGAAAGTACTCAAGGCCAAGTCCCAGGAAGTCGGCGTGTACATGCCGCTGGTCGCCGGGCTGCACGCGATCCTGTTCGAAGGCCGCACGCTGGAGCAGGTGATCGGTCTACTGATGCGGGCCGAGCCGAAAACCGACGTCGACTTTATTTCCACCAGCGGTTTCAACTGATTCAGCTGTTACACGGACAGGAAGCAAGCCATGAACGATCCGAAAAGCGAAACCCAGTACGAATCCATCCTCCTGCGGGTGTTGTGGATGATCGTTTATCTGCTGGTCTGGCAAGTCGCGCAGTTCATCCTCGGCGCGGTGGTGTTGGTGCAACTGATTTACCGTCTGATCTACGGCGCACCGAGCGCCAGCCTGATGAATTTTGGCGACAGCCTGAGCCAGTTTCTTGCGCAGATCGGCCGCTTCGGCACGTTCCACAGTGACCAGAAGCCCTGGCCGTTTGCTGATTGGCCGGCGCCGCGCACCCCGGAAGGTGAGGCGCCACACACCGTCGCCCCGGCCGCGCATCCGGTGCGCGATGAGGAGCCCAAGCTATGAAACTCTGGGTATTGCGTCATGGTGAGGCGGTGCCTCACGGCTCTAAAATCGATTCCGAGCGCGAGCTGACCGAGCATGGCCGTAAAGAAGTTCTCAGCAGCGCCGCGCATCTGATGGGCCAGCCGCTGACAGCGATTTACGCCAGTCCTTATGTGCGCGCGCAGCAAACCGCGCAGATCGTGCGCGAGGCGTTGGGTTTCGAGCCTGAGATCCGCACGGTCGAGTGGTTGACGCCGGAGAGTGATCCGGACAAGGTCGCCGAGCAATTGGTCGCGGTGAGCAATGTGCTGCTGGTCAGCCACAACCCATTGGTGGGTAACCTGCTCAGCTATCTGCAGCATGGCGCCGGACACCCGCCGGAACGGGTAAGCACAGCGGGGCTGGCGGAGCTTGAGCACAGTGAACTGCTGATTGGCTCGATGAAGCTCAATAGCCTGAAACACCCTTAACGCCATATCGCTGTGGGAGCGGGCTTGCTCGCGAATGCGGTGTGTCATTCACAGTTGATGTGTCTGATCCACCGCATTCGCGAGCAAGCCCGCTCCCACATTGGATCTGCGCAAACCTCACGAAATTATTTGTTTGAAATTTCCAACCAAGCACTTGCTTGGTTGACTACGCTTGCTCCAGACCAAAAAAACAGGAGCGAGTCGCATGTCTGCCGCCTTCCGTTTGCCGCTGGACGTGTTCTACGAACGGGAAGCCCGGCACCCGCGCCAGCGCTTTCTGGTGCAGCCGATCGGCGGCGGGCAGGTCGAGGCGCTGAGCTGGGCGGATGTCGGCCATCAGGCACGCTGCGCCGCCCATTGGCTACGGGCGAGGGAGTTGCCGGCCGGCAGCCACATCGCCCTGATCTCGAAAAACTGCGCGCACTGGATCATCGCCGATCTGGCGATCTGGATGGCCGGGCATGTGTCCGTGCCGCTGTATCCCAACCTCACCGCCGAATCCGTGGCGCAAGTGCTGACTCATTCCGAAAGTGCGCTGGCGTTCATCGGCAAACTCGATGACTGGGCGGGCATGTCGCAAGGTGTGCCGGCAGGTCTGCCGACCATCAGCCTGCCGCTGCACCCGCCGGGCGAATTTGATTTCAGTTGGGCGGACCTGCAGCGCTGTTCGCCGATCCAGGACGATCCGCGTCCGGCCGCCGCGCAACTGGCGACGATCATCTACACCTCCGGCACCACTGGCCTGCCCAAAGGCGTGATGCACAGTTTCGCCAATCTCGGCTTCGCCACCAGCCGTGGAACGCAGTTGTTCGGACTCAACGAGAACGATCGGCTGCTGTCGTATCTGCCGCTGTGCCATGTCGCCGAGCGCATGTTTGTCGAGCTGGCGTCGATTTATACCGGGCAGAC
Source organism: Pseudomonas sp. NPDC079367 (assembly GCF_044542195.1). Taxonomy (NCBI): domain Bacteria; kingdom Pseudomonadati; phylum Pseudomonadota; class Gammaproteobacteria; order Pseudomonadales; family Pseudomonadaceae; genus Pseudomonas; species Pseudomonas sp. NPDC079367. Next base: position 40,393 of record NZ_JBITTW010000045.1, on the reverse strand, counting down.
AGTGTTCTTCGCCGAAAGCCTCGACACCTTCATCACCGACCTGCAGCGCGCGCGGCCGACCGCGATGTTCGGCGTGCCGCGTATCTGGACCAAATTCCAGATGGGCGTGTACAGCAAGATCCCGGCACAGCGCCTGGATTTCCTCCTCGGGCTGCCTTTCATCGGCAAGCGGGTCGGGCACAAAGTGCTGGCCGGGCTTGGACTGGATGCCTTGCGCGTGGCGTTGTCCGGTGCCGCGCCAGTGCCGCAGACCCTGCTTGCCTGGTATCAGAAACTCGGCCTCGATGTGCTGGAGGTGTACGGCATGACCGAGGGCTGCGGCTATTCGCATATCTGCCTGCCGGGGCGATACAAGCAAGGCTGGATTGGCCAGCCGTGCCCGGAAGTCGAGGTGCGCATCGCTGAGACCGGCGAAGTGCAGGTGCGCAGCCAGGCCAACATGCTCGGCTATTTCAAGGAACCGCAGAAGACCGCCGAGACGTTGACCGCAGACGGCTTTCTGCGCACGGGCGACAAGGGCGAGCAGGACAGCGAAGGGCGCCTGCGCCTGACCGGGCGGCTGAAGGAAATCTTCAAGACCAGCAAAGGCAAATATGTCGCGCCGGCGCCGATTGAAAACCGCCTGGCCGTGCATTCGCGCATCGAACAAGTGTGCGTGGTCGGCGATGGCCTGAGTGCACCGCTGGGGTTGTGTGTGCTGTCGATGGTCAATCAGCAGGAGCCACGGGCGAGCCTGCACGCGAGCCTGGAAAAACTTCTGGAAGAGGTCAACGCAGCCCTCGACAAACACGAACGCTTGCGCCGGCTGGTGGTGGTCAAGGACAACTGGGCGGTGGACAACGGCTTCCTCACGCCGACCCTGAAAATCAAGCGCAACGTCATCGAAGACCGCTACGGCGCTCGCTTCGAAGAATGGAGCGCGCGCAGTGAGGCGGTGCTGTGGCAGGATTGAGCGTCGATTACAACAACAAAGGAAGTCTGCGATGAGCTTGTGGCGTACTACTCCCGACATCGAACAGTTGAACGCAATTCAGAAGAACACCATTGGCGAAGTGCTGGATATTCGCTTCGAAGCCTTCGACGAACAGTCGCTGACGGCGAGCATGGTCATCGACCATCGCACCCACCAGCCTTACGGTCTATTGCATGGCGGCGCGTCGGTGGTGCTGGCGGAGACCGTTGGTTCAATGGCCAGTTACCTGTGCATCGATGCGAGCAAATTCTATTGCGTCGGCCTGGAAATCAACGCCAACCACCTGCGCGGCTTGCGTAGCGGGCGGGTGACGGCGGTGGCCAGCCCGATTCATATAGGCCGCACCACGCATGTCTGGGACATCCGCCTGACCAGCGATGAAGGCAAGGCCAGTTGCGTGTCGCGCCTGACCATGGCGGTAGTGCCGCTGGGGGAGCAGCCGCCTGTGCGCTGACCGGTTGCAGATCAAAAATATCGCAGCCTTCGGCAGCTCCACATCAAAATGCGTGTACCTGCCGCAGCTGTCTAAGGTTGCGATCTTTTGCTTGTGAAGCGTCTCCACCACCATTTCTGGCAGTTATGGTCATTGCTGCGGCGCCGGGTCTTGCGGACAATCAACGCCACGTTCCCGCCCAGTGGATTTACCCGAATGTCGCAACCGATCTTTTTCGCCCACGCCAACGGCTTCCCCTCGGGAACCTATGGCAAGTTGTTCGCGGCGCTGGCGCCGGAGTATCGGGTCGCGCATCTGGAGCAGCACGCTCATGACCCGCGTTTTCCGGCGGACGACAATTGGTACAACCTCGTCGATGAACTGATCCATCACCTTGAGCAGCAGGAGCAGCCGGTGTGGGGCGTCGGCCATTCTTTTGGCGGCCTGCTGCATTTGCACGCGGCGTTGCGTTGTCCCGAGTTGTATCGCGGCGTGGTCATGCTCGACTCGCCAGTGCTGACCCGCACCGATCAGTGGGTGATTCGCGCGGCCAAGCGCTTTGGTTTCATCGACCGGCTGACCCCGGCCGGGCGCACCCTCGGGCGCCGTGAGGAATTTGCCGATCTCGACAGCGCGCGCAATTACTTTTCCGGCAAGACCCTGTTTCGCGGCTTCGATCCGGAATGCTTCGATGCCTACCTGCAACATGGTTTGCATCAGGTCGACGACAAGCTGCGCCTGCGTTTCGACCCAGCCACTGAAATCAGCATCTATCGCGGCGTGCCGCACACCAGTCCGGGGCGCACCCGCCAGTTGCAGGTCCCGCTGGCCATGGTGCGCGGGCACAAAAGCCGCGTGGTCATGCGTCATCACACACGTTTCGTCTCGCGGCTGCCGCAAGGCGAGGCGTTGAGCATGCCCGGCGGACACATGTTCCCGCTGGAGCGCCCGCAGGATACGGCGCGGCTGCTCAAGAGCCTGTTCATGCGCTGGGAACAGCGCCAGAACAAGGATTGCGCATGAGCCCGACCTGCGAAGAAGTGCGGCTGAACCTGCCGCACATCGAGTTGGCCGCGCATCTTTTTGGCCCCGAGGACGGCTTGCCGGTGATCGCGTTGCACGGCTGGCTCGACAACGCCAACAGCTTTGCCCGGCTTGCACCCAAGCTCAACGGCTTGCGCATTGTTGCCCTGGACATGGCCGGCCACGGTCATTCCGGGCATCGGCCGAACGGCGCCGGTTATGCCCTCTGGGACTACGCTCATGACGTGCTGCAAGTCGCCGAACAACTTGGCTGGAAACGTTTCGGCCTGCTCGGACATTCGATGGGCGCGATCGTCTCCATGGTGCTGGCCGGTTCGCTGCCCGAGCGCATCAGTCATCTGGCGCTCATCGATGGAGTAATTCCTCCGACAGACAAAGGCGAAAACGCTGCCGAGCGCATGGGCATGGCTCTGCAGGCGCAGCTGGATCTGCGGGAAAAGCGCAAACCGGTTTACAGCACCCTCGACCGTGCCATCGAAGCACGGATGAAGGGGCTGGTGGCAGTCAGTCGCGAGGCCGCTGAACTGTTGGGCCAGCGCGGTTTGATGCCGGTGCCCGGCGGTTATACCTGGCGTACCGACAATCGCCTGACCTTGCCATCGCCGCTGCGCCTGACTGAAGAGCAGGCGATGGCGTTTGCCTCGCGCGTCAGTTGCCCGGCCCATCTGGTGGTCGCGGCGGATGGCATGTTGGCCAAACATCCTGCGCTGTTGGAGCGTTTGCCCTTCAGCCAGGAACAGTTGCCGGGCGGGCATCATCTGCACCTGAATGACGAGGCTGGCGCAGGTCTTGTAGCAGACTGTTTCAATCGCTTCTTCGCCATGCCTTGACTTGCTGCGGGCAACTGTCGAGGCTGGGCGGGTTGAAATGGGAGACAAACTCGATGGATTTCTATACCGCTGCGACCCCGACCCGCCCAGCCATGACCGTCCGGTGAGGCTGACTATGCGGTCACTCAGTCTCTTCGCGCTGTGCTGCTTCAGCTCCTTATCGTTTGCTGCCGATGTACCGGGCAGCCATGACCTGCAAATCGTGCCGCGTCTGGCCGATGCGCAAATCGTCGACTATCGCCCGGTCGCCGAGCTGGAACGCATCTATCCGCTGGGCGCGATCCGCAAGATCAGCGGCCAATTGCGTTTCGACGGGCAGGTCACCGCCCGCGGCCAGACCACCTCGGTGACCTATGAGTTGCCGCCGGAACATTCCGCCACCGAAGCCTTCACCGCCGCCCGCGAAGCCTTGCAAAAGCAGGACGCCGAATTGCTGTTCTGGTGTCAGGCCCGTGACTGCGGCGAAAGCAGCCTGTGGGCCAACGAGGTGTTCGGCAACGCCAAGTTGTACGGTTCCGATGATCAGCAGGCCTATCTGTTGCTCAGGCTGGCCACGCCAAAGGACAACACTCTGGTGGCGCTTTACAGCATCACTCGCGGTAATCGCAAAGCCTATCTGCATGTCGAGCAATTCGAGGCGACTGCGCCATTGGGCGAGTTACTCCCGACCTCGGCGACCCTGCTGCGCCAGTTGAAAAGCACCGGCGAGCTGGATTTCCCGAAACTGGCGGATGAGCCGGATGCCACCTGGCTGCGTCTGATTTCCCGTGGCCTTAATCTCGACACTACCTTGCGGGTCACGGTTTCCGGGCCCAGGGCCGAAGCCTGGCGCCAGGCGCTGATCAGTCAGGGCGTGCGGGCAGCGCGGATGGAAACGGGCAGTCTCGAAGGCCCGGGCCTGCGCATTGATCTGTTGCGATAAGCTGTGCCGGGCGGGCACGAACACAGTGCTCGCCTACTCTTTCGCTGACTGACTTTGCCGGGACTTTCCATGCTCAATAACGATCGCCTGCTGGTGCAGATTCTGCTGCTGGTGTTGTTTGGTGCCAGCCTGTGGGTAATGGCGCCGTTCTGGTCGGCGCTGTTCTGGGGCGCGGTGCTGGCGTTCGCCAGCTGGCCGCTCATGCGTCTTCTGACCCGCTGGCTCAATGGCCGCGAATCGCTGGCCGCTTTGATCCTGACACTGGGCTGGATGTTGCTGGTGGCGGCGCCATTGGTGTGGTTGGGTCTCAACCTCGCCGATCATGTGCGCGATGCCACGGCCTTCATCAAGGACGTACAAGTCGACGGTTTGCCGGAAGCGCCCACCTGGCTTGGCAGCGTGCCTTTGGTTGGTGAGCGTCTGGTGGCGATGTGGGACAGCATCGATCAGCAGGGCGCGGCGTTGATGGTCTCGATCAAGCCTTATCTGGGGCAGGTCGGTAACTGGTTGCTAGCGCGCAGTGCGCAGATCGGCGGCGGGATTCTAGAACTGACGCTGAGCCTGGTCTTCGTGTTCTTTTTCTACCGTGACGGGCCGCGACTGGCCGCGTTCGTGCACAGTCTGCTGGAGCGCCTGATCGGCGATCGTGCCGGCTATTACATCGAGCTCGTGGCCGGAACTGTTCAACGTGTGGTCAACGGCGTGATCGGTACGGCGGCAGCGCAGGCGTTGCTGGCGTTGATCGGCTTCTTGATTGCCGGGGTGCCGGGGGCGCTGGTGTTGGGAATCGTCACGTTCCTGCTCAGTCTGATTCCGATGGGGCCACCGCTGGTGTGGGTGCCGGCCACGGCCTGGCTGGCGTGGAAGGGCGAGTACGGGATGGCGGTGTTTCTCGGGATCTGGGGGACGTTCATCATCAGCGGCGTCGACAACGTGCTCAAGCCTTATCTGATCAGCCGTGGCGGGAATCTGCCGTTGGTGATTGTGTTGCTTGGGGTGTTTGGCGGGTTGATTGCGTTTGGCTTTATCGGGTTGTTCATTGGGCCGACGTTGTTGGCGGTGGCTTATAGTTTGCTGACGGATTGGAGCAAGAGTCAGGCTCGGGCCTAGCGGCATTGTTTGAGTTGTGCAAGCAGATCCGTTGCTGCGGTTATGGCGGCGATGGCGTCCTGGCGGTCAACCAACTCTGCTACAATGCGCGCCGTTTTCGACCAGCCTGAGAGCCCATTCATGTCCGCCTGCCAGACTCCTATCATCGTCGCCCTGGATTTCCCTACCCGTGACGCCGCATTGAAGCTGGCCGACCAGTTGGACCCGAAGCTGTGCCGGGTCAAAGTGGGCAAGGAACTGTTCACCAGTTGCGCCGCGGAAATCGTCGGCACCCTGCGTGACAAGGGTTTTGAAGTTTTTCTGGATCTGAAATTCCACGACATTCCCAACACCACCGCAATGGCCGTGAAAGCCGCTGCCGAAATGGGCGTGTGGATGGTCAACGTGCACTGCTCCGGTGGCCTGCGCATGATGGCCGCCTGCCGTGAAGAGCTGGACAAGCGCAGTGGTCCGCAACCGTTGCTGATCGGCGTGACCGTGCTGACCAGCATGGAGCGCGCGGACCTGGCGGGTATCGGTCTGGATATCGAGCCGCAGGAACAAGTGCTGCGTCTGGCGGCACTGGCCGAGAAGGCCGGGATGGACGGTCTGGTGTGTTCGGCGCTGGAAGCATCGGCGCTGAAAGCCGCGCACCCGTCGCTGCAACTGGTCACCCCGGGGATTCGCCCGGCGGGCAGCGCGCAGGACGATCAACGCCGCATTCTGACCCCGCGCCAGGCGCTGGATGCCGGTTCCGATTATCTGGTGATCGGCCGCCCGATCAGCCAGGCGGCAGATCCGGCGCAGGCGTTGGCCGCGGTTGTAGCCGAAATCGCCTGAAAGATCGCAGCGTTCCGCAGCTTCTACAGCGTTATGCGAACAGCTGTAGGCGCTGCGGAACGCTGCGATCCTGCCTTAAACCTTCAACACCAACTTGCCAAAGTTCTCGCCGTTGAACAGTTTCATCAGGGTTTCCGGAAACGTCTCCAGCCCTTCGACTACATCTTCCTTGCTTGTAAGCTGCCCATTGGCCATCCAGCCAGCCATCTCCTGCGCGGCGCTGGCGAATTGCGCGGCGTAGTCCATTACCACGAAACCTTCCATGCGTGCACGGTTGACCAGCAGTGACAGGTAGTTGGCCGGACCTTTGACTGCCTCTTTGTTGTTGTACTGGCTGATCGCGCCGCAGATGACCACTCGCGCCTTCATGTTCAAGCGGCTCAGCACCGCGTCGAGAATGTCGCCGCCGACGTTGTCGAAGTACACGTCCACGCCTTTCGGGCATTCGCGCTTGAGGCCGGCGACAACGTCTTCAGCCTTGTAATCGATGGCGCCGTCAAAGCCCAACTCATCGATCAGGAATTTGCACTTGTCGGCGCCACCGGCAATGCCGACGACGCGGCAGCCTTTGATCTTGGCGATCTGCCCGGCGACGCTGCCCACCGCACCTGCCGCGCCGGACAGCACCACGGTGTCACCGGCTTTCGGTGCGCCGACATCGAGCAGGGCGAAATAGGCGGTCATGCCGGTCATGCCCAGTGCAGACAGGTAACGCGGCAATGGTGCGAGTTTCGGGTCGACCTTGTAGAAACCGCGCGGCTCGCCGAGGAAATAATCCTGCACACCGAGGGCACCGTTGACGTAATCGCCCACGGCAAACCCGGGATTGTTCGAGGCGATGACTTTCCCCACGCCCAGTGCGCGCATGACTTCACCGATCCCGACCGGCGGGATGTAGGACTTGCCTTCGTTCATCCAGCCACGCATGGCCGGATCGAGGGACAAGTATTCGTTCTTCACCAGAATCTGTCCCGACTGTGGTTCGCCGACCGGTACTTCCTGGTAAGTGAAGGTCTCGCGGGTTGCGGCGCCTACCGGGCGTTTGGCGAGCAGGAACTGGCGATTGGTCTGGTTGGTCATGACAGGCACTCGAACGGAATGAAGCCTTGTTGATAGCCCTTCAGGGCCGATGCCGCAAGGTTGGCTGATGCGGCGAATGCAGCTCGATCCAGTGCAGTGATGGTCGTTGGTGGGGTTACATCACCGCCATGCATGGACAAGTAAACAGCGATTGGATAGTGCTGACACGCTGCCACCGCAGCTGGCTATGCTGCAACGCCAATATCCCCCCAGCTTGTTTGCCTTCGAGGACACACCCATGAGCATGACGTTTTCCGGTCAGGTGGCTGTAATCACGGGAGCCGCACACGGCATCGGCCGTGCAACTGCCCTCGCGTTTGCCGCTGAAGGCCTGAAAGTGCTAGTGGCTGACCTGGATGCTGCAGGTGGCGAAGGCACAGTGGCGCTGATTCGTACAGCTGGAGGCGAAGCGTCCTTCGTACGCTGTGACGTAACGCTGGAAAGCGATGTAAAAAATCTGATGGACGAGGTGATCAATACCTACGGTCGTCTTGACTATGCCTTCAACAACGCCGGGATTGAAATCGAGAAGGGCAAACTCGCCGACGGTTCGCTGGACGAATTCGACGCGATCATGGGCGTCAACGTCAAAGGCGTCTGGCTGTGCATGAAGTATCAGCTGCCGTTGCTGCTGGCACAGGGCGGTGGAGCGATCGTCAATACGGCATCGGTAGCCGGGTTGGGCGCGGCACCGAAAATGAGTATCTACGCGGCGTCGAAACACGCGGTGATCGGCCTGACCAAATCGGCGGCGATCGAATACGCGAAGAAGAAAATCCGCGTCAACGCGGTGTGCCCGGCGGTGATCGATACGGACATGTTTCGCCGTGCCTATGAAGCCGATCCGAAGAAGGGCGAATTCGCCAACGCCATGCACCCGGTCGGGCGCATCGGCAAGGTCGAAGAAATCGCCAGTGCCGTGTTGTATCTGTGCAGCGACGGTGCAGCATTTACCACGGGACATTCGCTGGCGGTGGATGGCGGCGTGACCGCGTTCTGACCGTTGCTGTTATACAAAGAACCGCCTGCGTGCGGTTTTTTTGTGCCTCGCTGTTTGTCCCCGTGAAGACCGTTCAACAATGTGTATCAAATAGTTAGAACTGGTGCATTTGGCGGCGTTGTCGCACAGCCTCGGGGGCGCGGCTGTGATTTACTGCTGCCAGCAAAACGGACAGGAGTTTGCGAGCTCATGGAACTGAGAATTGACCGACAGGCAATGGTGCCGGTCGTGCAGCAGATTGTCGACGGAATGACTGACTGGATCGTACAAAGCGGTATCCCTCCGGCCACGCGATTGCCCTCCGTTCGGCAAATCGCACGGGGTAATCTGCTCAGCCAGTCGTGCGTCGTCGAAGCCTGCGAACGCCTGGTTTCGCAAGGTGTGTTGACTTCACGTCAGGGGGCCGGATTCATCGTCGCGGCCTCGCCGACGTTGCTCGAAGCAGACTCGGAATCGCCAGTATTCGAGGGGCGCCATGCATGGCGTGATGAGGTGAGCGACTCAAGGGGGCGCTTGATTTTGGGGCAGGGTGGCTTGCCGCCGAGCTGGCGTGAGCCCGACGACCTGACTTACGCGTTACGCGAGGTGGCGCGCACCGACATGGCCAGTCTGTTCAACTACAGCTCGCCGCTGGGCCTGCCAGCGTTGCGCGAGCAAATTGCCAAGCGCCTCAAGCTGATGAGTATCGATGCCTGCAGTACCCGCCTCATGAGCACCAGTGGTGCCAGTCATGCGCTGGATCTGATCGTGCGCACCTTGTTCAGGGCGGGCGATTGCGTGGTGGTGGAAACGCCCGGATATGCACCGTTGTTTGACCTGTTGCGCCTGCACGGCGTACGCATGCTCGAAGTGCGGCGCACACCGAGCGGGCCGGACATCGACATGCTCGAATCGCTGCTGCGTCAGTTTCGTCCAAGCGCCTTGTTCATCGGCAGCCATCACCACAATCCCACTGGCAGTTGTCTCACGCCCGCCGTGGCCCAGCGCATCGTGCAGTTGAGCAAGACTTACGAGCTGCGCGTGATCGAAGATGATGTCTACGCTGATTTGCACACCGGCAGCGGCACGCGGCTGGCGGCGCTGGACCATGAGGGCCGGGTCATCTACGTAGGCAGTTTTTCCAAGACACTGAGCAGTTCGTTGCGGGTCGGTTTCGTCCTGGCTGACAGCCAACTGCTGACACGTCTGGCCGAGGTCAAGATGGTCACCGGCCTCGGCTGTTCCAGATTGGCCGAGGCGGTGCTGGCCAGGCTGATGGCGACTGGCGCGTACCGCAAACTGGTGCAGCGTCAGCGCCAACGCTTGAATGCTGATCGCGCGGCGGCCTTGCAGGCTCTGGAAGATGCCGAGTGGGAAGTGTTCGGCAAGCCGGTTGGCGGGCTGTTCATCTGGGCGCGCGCCCGGTTGGGCGATCAGGCATCGGTACGCAGGCAGGCGCAGCGTTGCGGGCTGGAGTTGTCGGCAGCGGATGCATTCAGTCCCAGCGGTGAGTCCGGTGACTGGCAGCGCATCAATGTGGCCTGTGCCTGTGACCCACGTGCCCGGCAGTTTTTTCGCAATACGTGCGTGGATCGACCTTCAGCATTCTGAAAACGACGCGGGCGTAGCTTTTTGCCATTATTCCGATGCCTGAGACTTGTGCTGGTTCGAGCCCGTTGCGAATCTCCATCCACAGACTTTGGCAGGGGGCTAGGCGCAATGATTTCGGCCGTGCAGGGACGTTTTGCCAACCTCGGTATGGCGAAAAAACTGGGTATCGGATTTGTGCTGGTCTTGTTGCTGACTGCATTGGTTGCGGCGATCGGCGTCTGGTCCCTGCAAGCCATCAGTCTGCGTTTCGAGGGTTTGAAGCAGATGTCCGCGCTCAACAGCGGCCTGCTGAAGGTGCGCCTGCTCGAGCAAGAATACGCCCTGCGCGGCAACCCGAAAACAGCCGATGCCTTGCGTAAAGGCGTTGATGAACTGGTCGTGCTCGCCGGGCAGCTCAAGGCGCAAGCGCCGGCCAATGGGCCGGTGATGAGCGATGTCGAGCAAGCGCTGGGCGCATATCGCAAGGCGTTCGATCAGTTCGTCTCGCTGAGCCAGGCCAAGGATCTCGCCCTGGAAATGGCGAGTTGGTCGGTGTCCAGCGTGGCCAATAACCTCGACGTGTTGCAGGCCGGGCTCGCGGATGATGGCGCCTATACGTTGAAAGACACCGAGGGCAAGGACGGCGTCCAGTTCATCGAGCAGGCGAATCAGGTCAGTCAGGTCGCGCGGCTTATGCTGCAGGCGATGAACGAAGCGCGGGTGCGCCTGGATCAGAGCCGCAAGGGAGATGCCGACAATGCCGGTCAGGGCAACATCGAGCAGGCCGCACAGGCACAGGAGCAGGCCGAAGCGCTTAAAACCACGGTCAAGGACGAGGGCTATCTGACCGTGCTCAATGAAGTGTCGGGGCACATCGCCGGGTTCAACGAAAAACTCGCCGAATACACCGGCCTGCTGGCTCAGGAAAAAACCGTCTACGACCAACTGCATGAGCGTGCCGCGCAGGTAGTGGATCGAGTGAATCAGGCTTACGTCGCCGAAGACGCTTCGATGCAGGCCGAGCTGAAAAAGAATTCGCTGTTGATCATTGGCTCTTCGGCGCTGGCGCTGTTGGTCGGATTACTCGCCGCATGGGTGATCACGCGCCTGATCGTGGCGCCGTTGCGCAGCGTGATTCGTGTGGCGCAGCAGATTGCCGCGGGTGATCTGACGGCGAAGGTCGAGGTGACGCGCCGCGATGAAATGGGTCAGTTGATGCTGGCGATGCAGCAAATGGCTGTCGGCCTTGGCACGATTGTCAGTGGCTTGCAGGCCGGGATCGAGCGCTTGGCCGGTTCCGCGCAATCTTTGTCGGCGGTGACCGAGCAGACCAACCTGGAGGTCAACAGTCAGAAGGAAGAAACCGAGCAGGTCGCCACCGCGATGAACCAGATGACCGCCACCGTGCATGATGTTGCGCGCAATGCCGAAGAGGCGGCGCTGGCGGCGCAGACGGCGGATGACAAGGTCGAGAGCGGTCAGCAGGTGGTACGCCAGAGCATGGCGCGGATCGAGCAGTTGGCGGATTCGGCGACCTCGGCCAGTTCCAGCATCGAGAGCCTCAGCGCCGAGATTCAGAATATCGGCACGGTGCTGGAAGTGATCAAGAGCGTGGCCGAGCAGACCAATCTGTTGGCGCTGAACGCGGCAATCGAAGCGGCGCGGGCCGGGGAGCAGGGGAGGGGATTTGCGGTGGTGGCCGATGAGGTGCGTGCGCTGGCGCGGCGTACCCAGCAATCGACCGAGGAGATCGAGCGTCTGGTCAGCGCCTTGCGGGCGGCGGCGCAGTCGTCGGTGCAGCAGATCCGCAGCAGTGGCGAACTGGTAAAACTGGCGGTCAGCGATGCGTTGCAGACCGAGAGTGCGCTGGGGAGCATTGCGGCGGCGGTGTCGTTGATTCAGCAGATGAATCAGCAGATTGCGGCGGCGGCCGAGCAACAGAGTTCGGTGGCGGAGGAGATCAATCGCAGTGTGACGCAGATTCGCGCGAGTGCGGATCATTCTTCGCTGGCGATGCGCGGGAATGCGGCTTCGAGTGTTGAGCTGGCGCAGTTGGGCGGGGAGTTGCGCTCGATGGTTGGGCATTTTCGGCTTTGAGCCTTGGCGGCCTTGGCCGACCAGGCTCTTGGGGTTTGGATGAATATCCGTTTCGTCGGGGGCTGCTGCTGGCGGTCCGCTCTTACAGCGGGTCACTTTTTCAAACGCCGGAATGCCGGCCCAGCAAAAAGTAACCAACAGGCTGCGCCCTGACGTTCGGCCCGCTCGCTGGGGCTCGGGGTTCCTTCGCTCCGGGACTGATCCGGGCGCAGCGGCTCCGGTTTGCTTCGCTGCATCTCCTTGCGCTGTGTACGACTGCGTCGTACGGTCGCTCAATCCCTCCACTAAGCCTGCCGAGGGCGCCAGGATCAAAAGCGGTCCTCGAGCTAACGCTCATCGTGTGTAGGAGCTGCCGAAGGCTGCGATCTTTTGCTTTTGCTTTTCTGTGCGAGCCTGCTCGCAAAAGCGGTCTTCAATTCACATCCTCTTCCAAGTCGCCCACAAAAAAGCCACCAATAAAGGTGGCTTCTCTCCCGGCATTCGCGCCTCAGTCGTAAATAACTTTCTTCTTCCAGTCCGCATCCGCTTCGACATCCTTCAAACCGGCGGTCAATTGGTTTTCGTCCCCTTCAACCGGGGCAATCTTGTCCATGACCTGGGCATTGGCTCGGGCGAGCAGTTTTTCCAGATACTGCAATTGCTCCGCGTACATCTGTGGGTCCTGCTGTTTGCGCAGATATTGCACGCCACGTTCGAAGGCGAGGCGGGCCTGGCCGGGCTGGTTTTGTTGCAGGGACTGTTGGCCGAGGTTGTTGAAGAACTCGATGTGCAGCAGCACAAGGATGTGGCGCACTTCGCGGATCCACTGCTTGGCTTCGTTCGGTGGCAGGAAGCCGTCGTGCGCGGCGCGAGTGATCTGGCCGTGCAGGGCTTCGAGGAGGAAGCGCACATCTTTGGCCTTGGCTTCGGTCAGGATCGGCGCGGGCGGGTTGTTCACCGGGATCGATTCGCCTTGGGCGACCAAGGCGCTGAGTTCGGTGATGCGGGCCTTGGTGGTTGCGCTGGTCTTTTCCAGATTGAGCAGACGCTGGCACACGTTGAGTTCCAGGCGTGTCAGCAGTAGCTTGAGTGCCGGAGTCATGAACTGGCCGGGGAAGGTTTCGGTCAGTTCGCCGCAGCGGCGCAGGCGGTCGTTGAGTTCGACTTTGGTGCGGGCCTTCTCCAGTTTGTTGTTTTCCACCACATGGTTCATGTAGCCAATGGCGATCAGAATTGCGATCCCGGCTACGACTAGCAGGGTGATCATGAGTGGTGTCACCGGTAAGACCTCTTTATAGGGTTCGCATGCGAGTGTAGTGGCTGGGCATTTAGGCGCCTAGCGCCGCTCGACGGGTTTGATCGGCTGCTGCAATCTGTATCGGCCGCCAGCTGTATAGATGAATGCTGGCGCTTGATGTGCAGATTGCCATCACTGTGCGGTGACTATAACGTCTTGGCGAGTGGCGGAATATAGGCGTCAGGTTTCGGACGACGGAAAAGACCTGCCCGACGCTTAATCGAGGTCGAAGTCATTGATTTAAATAAATTTATATCAGGGGGTTGACGACCTCTCAATCCATCCATAGAATGCGCGCCACTTGCAGCGTAAAGCACACAGCGAAACGCGGCAGGGAGTGAATGTTGTAGTGTGTCCCCTTCGTCTAGTGGCCTAGGACACCGCCCTTTCACGGCGGTAACAGGGGTTCGAGTCCCCTAGGGGACGCCATTTGCGGGAATAGCTCAGTTGGTAGAGCACGACCTTGCCAAGGTCGGGGTCGCGAGTTCGAGTCTCGTTTCCCGCTCCAATTTCACAAAAACGCCGATCAGCGATGATCGGCGTTTTTGTTTGTGCGCGTTTTATAGGGGCGATAAAAAAGAACCTTTTCACAGGTCCTTTTTTATCTCGAGCCCGGTCATCGGTGACCAAACTCAGGCGCTGCATTACAGTTTCGGCAGTTGCCCGACACGCCCCATCATTTCCGTGACGATCTGCAGATCCAGCAGGAACTGCTCGACGGTCTTGAATTCGCCGTCGGTATGGCCGGTGTATTTGGCCTCAGGCCGCGCCAGGCCGAATTGCACGCCGTTCGGCAATTCGTGAACCGAAGTCGCACCAGCGGATGTACCGAATTCAGACTTCATGCCGAGGTTTTCGCTGGCCACGGCGAGCAGCGCCTTGACCCACTCACCCTCGGGATTGCGATACATCGGTTCGGCCACCGAATAGTCGAATGCCACCGCAATGTGAGTCGTTTTGCTCCATGCATCCAGTTTCTCAGCGATCTCAGCTTTGAGCTTTTCCGGCGACTTGCCCTTCGGAACCCGCAAGTTCACTGCCAGTTTGAAGGCTTTGTCGTCCTCACCGACATAGGTCAGCGAGGTGGTCAGTGGTCCCATGAACGAGTCGGAGAAGCCCACGCCAAGTTTTTTGCCGAGATAATCCAGGCCCCAGTTGTCATCGGCATAACGCGCGGCATCGGTGAACTGGTTGTGCTTGAGCGCGACTTTGCCGTCCAGGCTGTTGATGAAGCTCAGCATCCGCGCAACCGGGTTGACGCCGGATTCTGGTTCGGAAGAGTGCGCAGAAAGCCCCGTGACCGTGAGTTTCACGTCTCTGCCATCAACCTTTGCCGCAACTTCAAAGTCGCCGCCGTTGGCTTTGGCGTAGGCGTCGCCGGATTTTTGCAAACTGGCGGCGAGCTCGGCAGGCTTGTCGGTTGTCAGCGTGACCACCGAAGCCGATGGAATCTGGTTGGTCGCTTTGCCGCCGGTCATCGAAATGATTTCTGCACCGTTGCCCTCGGCTTTGCGTTTGGCGAAGTTGGCCATAACGGTGCCGTAGCCTTTTTCAGCAATTACCACTGGATAACCGCCGTCCAGCGCCATGTTGTAGTTCGGCGTCGGGTTGCGTTCGAAGTAATAAGGAATGGCATCGCCGCTGGTTTCTTCGGTGGTGTCGACCAGCAACTTGAAGTTTCGCGCCAATGGCAGCTTCTCGTCTTTGATCACTTTCATGGCGTACAGGGCGACGACGATGGCGTTCTTGTCATCCTCGGTGCCGCGCCCGTACATCCGATCGCCAATCAGCGTGACCTTGAACGGGTCGAGCTTGGTGCCGTCTTTCAATACCCAGTTTTCCGGAGTTACTGGCACCACATCGGCGTGTGCATGAATGCCAACGACTTCGTCGCCTTTACCGTCCAGAGAGATTTCGTAGACGCGGTTATCGACATTGCGGAATTTCAAACCGAAGGATTCAGCAAGTTTCTGAATCTCGCCGGCGATTTTGATGAATTCCGGATTGTCGTGTTGTTCAACGCCATCCTTGCGGAAGGTCGGGATTTCGACGAGCTGACGCAGGGTTTCCAGTGCAGACTTGCCATATTTCACGCGGGTGTAAATGCCCAGCAGACGGTGAATTTCGTTCTGCTGTTCGGCGTTCAGAGTCTTGTTGTCGAGGAAGGCGCTGATGGACGGGGTGAGATTATCCGTCTTGGTCAGGTCGCTTTTCGCCAGGCTGCCAAGGAAGCTACGGAAGTCCGTCAGGTTCTTGCCGTCGAAGGATTTCAGGATCGCCGCGCTTTGCTCGGCAGTGATGTTGGCTTGTGCGGCGTTCGTAAACGAGGTGAGGCTGGCCATGACGAGCGTGGCAGCGGCCAGTTTTTTCAGGGAAAAGACCATGGAACAGGCATTCCTTTGCTAGAGATTGGGAAAATATGTCTGACGCTTGCGGCAGAAACATTTTGCAACCTACCACCATGAGCAGGTGAAGAGGGAGTCACAAACTTGATCTGTCGCACAGAAATGCAAAAGGGGCGCACAAATGAAAAAGTCCCGGCAGCTGATGCCGGGACTTTTTTGTGTGAGTTACATCGACAGCATCAGGCGTCCGGCAAACAGAATCAGGATCACGCCCATGCTGCGTTCGAACCAGTGTCCGAGGCGCATGAACAGCAGGCGCACTTTGTTGCTGGAAAAAAACACCGCGACAATAACGAACCACAGCGCATTGACGAAGCACATCCACAATCCATACAACGCCTGGATCTGCAGCGGTGTGCTGGCGCTGATGATCGTGGTGAAAATCGCCAGGAAAAACAGCGTGGCCTTGGGGTTGGTCGCATTGGTCAGAAAACCGGTGCCGAACGCCTTGAACAACGACTGCTCGATCAGCGGCTCTTCAGCGTTTTTCTCGCTATTGACGCTGCTCTTCGGTTTGCTGCGAATCAGGCTGACGCCCAGATAAAGGATGTATGCACCGCCGACAACCTTAGCCACAGTCAGCAGCCAAGGCGTGGTATGCATCAGGGCGCCGACGCCCAGCAGGGTGTACAGCACATGTACGGAAATGCCCGCGCCGATGCCCAGCGCGGTGCAGATTCCGACGAGGCGGCCGAAGCGCACACTCTGACGGATGGTCACGGCGAAGTCCGGGCCGGGTGCGACCACGGCGAGGAAGTGGATGGTGGCCAATGCGAGAAATTCGCCGAGGTAATTGGAAAGCATGTCAGCTCCAGAACGTCAGGGGGGAAGCATTGCCGCGATAACCGACAAAGAACGACAGGCTCAAACGCGGGTCTGCTACGCCCGGAGTGACCGAGTGCATACGGCGCGAATTGAACATGATGAAATCGCCCGGCTGCGGCCGCACTTCAAGCGCCGGTGGCCCCAGCAGCGAAGGTTCGATGCCATAACTGTCGCCGCGCATTTCGTCGAATTGATCCGGGGTGATGTGGTCATTCCACATCTGCAAGGCGCCACCCTCGGTGGGCATGTTCAGGTAGACGTTGCAGGCAAATTGCGCCTCCAGACTGCGCGCCTGAAAACTGTCCGGGGCGTCCTTGGCGAAGATGTCGTGGTGGGCGAGAAAGCACACGCCGGGCTTGACCACTCGCGACAAGCCGACATACATCTTGCGCCCGTAGAGGTTTTCCAGATGGGCGCCAGCGGGCCAGGATTCGTCGAGGATGCAGCGCAAGGTGTCGATCGGTGAGGAGTAGGGCGCGCAGCGCTGGCGTAATTCATCGATATTGCGGGCGGCGCGTTCGAAGTAATCCTCGATCAGCAGCGGCTGATTTTCCGCCTCGTAAAAGGCCATGCCGATGCGGCCGATACTCGGCGCGTTGATGTAGCCTTCAAAACCTGGAGCAAGAATCTTGTCTCCGATCTCGATCGCCAGCGGCTCGGGCAAAAAGCGTTTGACGCGGATGGCGAGGACTTCTTCGTTGGCCAGTTTTTTTATGCACGTCTCATCGAGACGCTCGACGTCTAGCATCATTTTTTAGGTCCATCTATCGATAGTCAACGGAACCGGCGAATGCGGTTCCCGGCTGTGGACGCTGCGCGATGGCAGCGTCCGAAATGCTCAACCCACGCTGTAGTGGACGGACAGCGTGCCTTTCTTCTGCGAAAGCGACGCGATCGTGACTGTGCCTAAATCCTTCAGGCTGCGTACATGGGTGCCACCGCAGCCATAGGCCGGCAGTTCACCAAAACTGATTTCCCGCGCGCCCTCGCGCAGTGAAGTCAGGCGCGGCAGATCGTGTTCGATCCACCGCTCGATACCGGTTTGTACGGTTGGCGCATCGACTTCTTCAGCGCCATCGCCCGGCTTGAATTGCACCCGACCTTCGTCCGGCCAGTGGTGCGCCTTGATCGGCACCCAGCCCATGGCTTGAATGAAATGACCGATCAGATGCCCAGCAGAATGCATGCGGGTATTGAAGCGGCGGCGCTCTTCATCGACACGGATGACGGTCATGCCAAGCGCTACCGGGCGGTCGACGAAATGAACAATACGCTCTGGTTCCTGCACCACGCGCGACACCCGGCTTTCACCGATCCAGCCGGTGTCGCAGGGCTGGCCGCCGCCCTGCGGGTGAAACAGGGTAGCGCGCAGCACTACGGCGAATTCGTTCTCGCAGGGTGTGCAGTCGAGGACTTCGACATTCGCCTTGAGATCATCACTGTGAAAAAACAGGCGAAGCGTCATATTCCATGCCCTGATGAAGTTCTGTTTTTATTATATGAATCGTGCAATAACGTGATAATCCATTCGAACATCAAAGGACTTGTGCGTTGTGAGCATCAATCTTCCGCTGCCGCTGCTGGGTGAAATGGCGATTTTCGTCAAGGTTGTCGAGACCGGCAGCTTCTCTGAAGCAGCCCGGCAGATGGGGTCGTCACCCTCGGCGATCAGCCGCAGCATTTCGCGTCTGGAGAAAGCCTTGGCCACACGCTTGCTGCAACGCACCACGCGCAAATTGCGCTTGAGCGATGGTGGTGAAGAGGTGTTCAAGCGTTGCCAGGAAATGGTCAGTGCGGCCAGGTCGGTGATGGAAATCAGTGGTCAGTTCACCCACGAAGCGGAGGGGCTGGTGCGGGTCAGCGTGCCGAAAGCGGTGGGGCGCTTTGTGATTCATCCGCACATGCCGGAGTTTCTTCGCCGCTATCCCAAGGTTGATGTCGAGTTGTTGCTGGAGGATCGTCAGGTCGATTTGATCGATGATCATGTCGATCTCGCGATTCGCATCACCGATCGTCCGCCGGCCGGTCTGGTCGGCCGGCAGTTGCTGACGATCGATCATATGCTCTGCGCGACGCCGCAATATCTGGCCGAACATGGCACGCCGACACATCCTCACGATTTGCTCAATCACAGTTGTATTTATCTGGGTGAAACGCCGAGCGATGCGCGCTGGAAATTCAAGCAGGGCAGCAAGGCGGTGACCGTCGGTGTGCGCGGGCGCTATGCCGCCAATCACACCGGTGTGCGGCTAGGGGCGGTGTTGCAGCACATCGGAATAGGCAGCCTGCCGTATTTCACCGCGCGTTATGCGTTGGAGCAGCAGCTGATTGTGCAGGTGCTGCCGGAGTGGACGTTTCTTGCTTCCTATCATGGTGGGTTGTGGTTGCTGCATTCGCCGACGCGCTATCTGCCGCCGAAGTTGCGGGTGTTTATTGATTATCTGGTGGAGTGTTTGCAGAAGGAACCGACGTTGGGTCGGCCCGGGAAGTCGGTGGGCGGGAGCAATGTGGCTGTAGCGTATGAGCTGCCGGAGAGTGAGGGGTTGCTTTGAGGTTGTTTTAGGGGCTTGGCGGCCTTGGGGCGGACCAGGTTCTTGGGGTTTTGGGTGAATATCCGTTGCTGCGGTAACGGCTGTTTCGGGTTTCGCCCTTACGGCGACTTACTTTTTTACAAACGCCCGGAATGCCGGCCCAGTAAAAAAGTCAGCAAAAAACGCTAGCTCCTACGTTCGGCCCGCTCGCTGGGGCTCGGGGTACCTTCGCTCCGGGACTGATCCGGGCGCAGCGGCTACGGTTTGCTGCGCTGCACCTCCTTGCGCTGTGTCTGGCTGCGCCAGACGGTCGCTGCGCTCCCACGCCCGGATCAATCCCGCCACTCAGCCTTCCGACATCGCTGGCACGGCAAGATCAAAAGCGGTACTCGAGCTAACGCTCATTGTGTTGAGTGGTGAGGGGCTTTTGATTTTCAAAAAAAGGCCCGCATGGAATCACCAGTGCGGGCCTTTTGATTACCTGTCGGATATCAGTGCTTGCTGTCCTGCACGGACATGGCCAGCAGTTGTTTTTCCTGGTTCCAGTCGAACGGTTCATCGTTCTGTTCGGCTTCGTAGCGGCGTTCTTCGAGGGCCTGGTACAGGTCGATTTCTTCGTCGGAGAGGTAGTGCAGGCAGTCGCCGGCGAAGAACCACAGCAGATCGCGTGGAATCAGGTGGGCGATTTGCGGGTAGCGGCTGATGACTTGGGTGAGGATGTCCTGGCCCAGGTATTGGCTTTCGATAGGGTCGATCGGCAGGGAAGCCAGCAGTTCATCGAAGCGCTCGAGGAACAGGGCATGGCTTTCTTCGGGCACTTGTTCGGCCTCACCTACGGCGACCAGGATACTGCGCAGGTGGTCGAGCAACACGAGATGATCGGCAACGACGTTGGACACGAGATAAGTCCTCAAGAGCAAAACGGGCGCGGGAGTATAAAGCTCTCGCGCCGTTTTTTCACAAAAACCGGGATCAGCGGACTTTGCCCGCTGCCTGGGTCAGTTCCTCTTTGTCGAAATCATCGACGTCGATCACCTTGCGGCGGGCGGCCTCGGCGTCGCGCAGACTTTGCGCTTCGACCGCTTGCAGCACGCCGGCTTCCAGTGCGGCATCGATAGCGTGTTCACCGGCTGCTGGCTTGACCTGGCCGCTTTTCAGTGCGGTGTGCAATTTTTTGTGCAGCGGTTGCGCAGCGTCGAGCAGGTCGCTGGCGTGTTGCAGCGCGCCCACTGCATCATCTGCTGACTGCGGGCGATAGCAGCCGGCGAGCAGTTCCTCCAATGCCGGATCGCCTTTGGCGCGACCGATGACCGCAGCAACTTCGGCGCCGAGTTTGTCCGATGGGCCTTTGTGCCGGCGACCGAACGGGAAAACGATGACCCGCAGCAGGCAGCCGAACACCCGGTTCGGAAAGTTGCTCAGCAACTCATCCAGTGCGCGCTCCGATTGGCCAAGGCTTTCTTCCATGGCCCAGCGAAACAGCGGCTCCATGTAGGCCGGCGAATCCAGATCGTGATAACGCTTGAGCGCGGCGGAGGCCAGATACAGGTTGCTCAGCACATCGCCGAGGCGTGCCGACAGGCGTTCGCGGCGTTTCAGTTCGCCGCCCAGGAGCATCATGCTCAAGTCGGCGAGCATGGCGAAGGCAGCGGCCTGACGGTTGAGCGCCCGGAAGTAGCCCTGACTGATCTTGTCGCCCGGCGCATGTTCAAAGTGACCAAACCCGAGGTTCAGTACCAGTGTGCTGGCCGCGTTGCTGACGGCAAAACCGATGTGCTTGAGCAGCAGGCCATCGAATTCCTTAAGTGCCTGTTCCTTGTCTTCGCGACTTGCCAAGGCCATTTCCTTGAGTACAAACGGATGGCAGCGGATTGCGCCCTGACCGAAGATCATCAGGTTGCGCGACAGAATGTTCGCGCCTTCGACGGTGATGAAGATCGGCGCGCCGTTCCAGCTGCGGCCCAGGTAATTGTTCGGTCCCATGATGATGGCTTTACCGCCATGTACGTCCATGGCGTGGCTGATGCATTCGCGGCCGCGTTCGGTGAGGTGGTATTTGAGGATCGCCGACAGCACCGAAGGCTTTTCCCCGAGATCCACCGCGTTAGCGGTGAGCATGCGTGCGGCGTCCATCATCCACGCGTTGCCGCCAATGCGCGCCATGGCCTCCTGAATACCTTCGAAGGCTGAAAGCGGCACGTTGAACTGTTCACGAATATTCGCGTACTGCCCGGTGACCAGGCTGGTGAACTTGGCCGCGCCGGTGCCGACCGCCGGCAGCGAGATCGAACGCCCCACGGACAGGCAGTTCATCAGCATCATCCAGCCCTTGCCGAGCATTTCCTGACCACCGATGAGGTAGTCCAGCGGAATGAACACGTCCTTGCCGGAGTTCGGACCATTCATGAACGCAGCGCCCAGCGGCAGGTGGCGCCGGCCGATTTCCACGCCGGCGGTATCGGTCGGAATCAGCGCCAGACTGATACCGAGGTCTTCCTCTTCACCGAGCAGATGATCCGGATCGTAGGCCTTGAATGCCAGACCGAGCAGGGTGGCGACCGGGCCGAGGGTGATGTAGCGCTTTTCCCAGTTCAGGCGCAGGCCGATGACTTCTTCACCTTCCCACTGGCCTTTGCAGATGATCCCGGTGTCAGGCATCGCGCCGGCGTCGGAGCCGGCGAGCGGACCGGTGAGGGCGAAACACGGAATATCGTCGCCACGGGCCAGGCGCGGCAGGTAGTGATTGCGTTGCTCGTCGGTGCCGTAATGCAAAAGCAGTTCGGCCGGGCCGAGGGAGTTGGGGACCATCACGGTCGATGCGAGGTCGCCGCTGCGCGTCGCCAGTTTCATTGCCACTTGCGAGTGAGCGTAGGCGGAGAAGCCTTTGCCGCCGTATTCCTTGGGGATGATCAAGGCGAAAAAGCCGTGTTCCTTGATGTGCGTCCAAGCCTCGGGCGGCAGGTCCATTGACTGACCGATCTGCCAGTCGCTGACCATCGCGCAGAGTTCTTCGGTCGGGCCATCGATGAACGCCTGTTCTTCTTCGCTCAACTGCACTTTGGGATAGGACAGCAGTTTGTCCCAGTCCGGACGCCCGCTGAACAGCTCGCCGTCCCACCACACGGTGCCGGCATCGATCGCGTCGCGTTCGGTCTGCGACATCGGCGGCAGGGTTTTCTGGAACCAGTTGAAGAGCGGCGCGGTGAAATGTTTGCGGCGCAGGTCAGGCAGCAACAATGGTGCGGCGACCACCGCCAGCAAGACCCAGAAAATGAACAGCAGCCAGCCCGGCGCGTGACTGAAAATCCCCATCGCCACCAGGTAGGCAGCGACCACGCCCAACGCAGGCAGCGGGGCGATGCGTCGATGGGCGAGGTACGCCACGCCGACGATCAAAACCAGTATCCACAACAACAGCATATTCAGTCCTCCGTGAACCAAGGCAAATCGACCCTCCAGAGCTTAGACGGCATCTGTAAATCCGGGTGGTCAGAGCATGGTGATTGAAATCGTGGGAAACCCCGGATGGTTTTCGTAGGTTCGGTGGGCAACACGTGTGGGAAATCGTTCGTTGCTGCGCAGCTTTGCATTCAGGTTTGGCCGAAACGTCGTTATCTCTGTGCTCACGCTGTCGCTAGACTCGTGGCTTACCCAGGAGATTGCCGTCATGCACGAGTATCTGAGCCCCGGCCGCTTCATCGATAGTGACCACCCGGCAGTGGTGGAGTTCGCCGAGCGGCATCGCGGCGCGAGTAATGATCCGCGTGATCAGGCGATCAACCTTTATTACGCCGTGCGCGAGGCGGTGCGCTACAACCCCTATACGTTCAGTCGCGATCCGCAAACCTTGCGCGGCAGTTATGCACTCGCCGCAGGGCAGAGTTACTGCGTGCCGAAAGCCACGCTTCTCGCCGGTTGTGCGCGGCATTGCGGAATTGCGGCGCGTATCGGTCTGGCCGACGTGCGCAATCACCTGTCGACGCCGCGTCTGCTCGAGTTACTGAAAAGCGACGTGTTCGCCATGCATGGCTACACCGAGTTGTTTCTCGACGGCCGTTGGGTCAAGGCGACGCCGGCGTTCAATCAGCAACTGTGCGAGTTGTTCAACGTCGCCGCGCTCGAGTTCGATGGTGTCAACGACAGCGTTTTCCACCCGTTCAACCGTGACGGCGCGCAGTTGATGGAGTATCTGATCGATCACGGCCAGTTCACCGATGTGCCGGAAGCTTTCTTCTTCGAGCACCTGCAAAAGTGCTATCCGCATCTGTTCAGCGAGCAATTGCCGGTGCTGCTGGGCGATATGCAGACCGATTTGAGTCGCACCTGATCCGGCGTATGCTGGCCGTCCACTCACTTGTAAAGAGGCGGTCATGCTGAAGATCTGGGGACGGAAAAATTCATCGAACGTCAGAAAGCCTCTGTGGGCGGCCGAAGAGCTGGGCCTTGCTTACGAGGCCATCGATGCCGGCGGCGCGTTCGGTGTGGTCGACACGCCCGAGTACCGCGCGATGAACCCGAACGGCCGGGTGCCGGTGATCGAGGATGACGGTTTCGTGCTGTGGGAATCCAATGCCATCGTTCGCTATCTGCTGGCCAAACACGCGCCGGAAAGCGCCTGGTATCCGGCGGATGCGCAAGCCCGCGCCGCGGCGGACAAGTGGATGGACTGGACCACTTCCAGTTTCGCCGGGCCGTTTCGCACGGTGTTCTGGGGTGTGCTACGCACCCCTGCCGAGAAGCAGGACTGGAAGGCGATCAATGCCGCGATCAAAGAGTGTGATGAGTTGCTGAACATGGCCGACCATGCCCTGATCAGCCAGCCTTACCTCTCGGGCAACGACATCGGTATGGGCGACATCCCGTTGGGCAGCTTCATTTATGCCTGGTTCGAAATGCCCATCGAGCGCGCCCCGCAACCGCATCTGCAAGCCTGGTATGAACGTTTGAAACAGCGTCCGGCCTATCAGAAAGCGGTCATGACCGCGTTGACTTGATAATTACTATCGACACACTTGACTGTACTTGTGCGGCGGCGGCAAGCACCATTGCGAACTTGCGCCGCGGTTGTTTCCCTCGCCGTCCGCCCTTATTTATCTCTTTCCTTCCTTCTTGGTGCGTAAATCCGATATGAGTTCCGCTCTGTCCATCCGGCAGCTAACCAAAACCTACGGCAACGGGTTCCAGGCGTTGAGTGGTATCGATCTGGACGTCGCCGAAGGTGACTTTTTCGCCTTGCTTGGCCCCAATGGTGCCGGCAAATCCACCACCATCGGCATCCTCTCGACCCTGGTCAACAAGACCAGCGGCACGGTCAATGTCTTTGGCCATGACCTGGATAAAAACCCGGCAGCGCTCAAGCGCTCGATCGGCGTAGTGCCGCAGGAATTCAATTTCAATCAGTTCGAAAAGACCTTCGATATCGTCGTGACCCAGGCCGGTTACTACGGCATCCCGGCCAAAGTCGCCAAGGAACGCGCCGAGCAATACCTGACGCAGCTCGGCCTGTGGGACAAGCGAGATGTGCCGTCGCGTTCGCTGTCCGGCGGCATGAAACGCCGTTTGATGATCGCCCGTGCGCTGGTGCATGAACCGCGCCTGCTGATCCTTGATGAGCCGACTGCGGGTGTCGATATCGAACTGCGCCGTTCGATGTGGACCTTCCTCACTGAGCTCAACCAGAAGGGCATCACCATCATTCTGACCACGCATTATCTGGAAGAGGCCGAGCAGCTGTGCCGCAACATCGGCATCATCGACCACGGCACCATTGTCGAGAACACCAGCATGAAACAGTTGCTGGGCCAGTTGCACGTGGAAACTTTTTTGCTCGACCTGAAAAACGATCTGCAGGTTGCGCCGCAATTGCTCGGCTACCCGGCCCGGTTGCTCGACAGCCACACCCTGGAAGTGCAGGTCGACAAATCCATGGGCATCACGGCGTTGTTCACCCAGTTGGCGCAGCAGAACATCGAAGTGCTGAGCCTGCGTAACAAAACCAATCGCCTCGAGGAGTTGTTCGTGTCCCTGGTGGAGAAAAATCTGTCGAAGGTGGCGGTATGAGTTCCGAGTTCGGCCCCAACCTGGTCGCCCTGCAAACCATCGTCTACCGCGAGGTCAAGCGCTTCATGCGGATCTGGCCGCAGACATTGCTGCCGCCGGCGATCACCATGGTTCTGTACTTTGTGATCTTCGGCAACCTGATCGGGCGGCAGATCGGCGACATGGGTGGCTTCACTTACATGGAGTACATCGTGCCGGGGCTGATCATGATGTCGGTGATCACCAACTCCTACGGCAACGTGGTGTCGAGCTTCTTCGGCAGCAAGTTCCAGCGCTCGATCGAAGAGCTGATGGTTTCGCCGGTATCCCCGCATACGATCCTGATCGGCTTCACCATTGGTGGCGTGTTGCGCGGTCTGGCGGTGGGTCTGATCGTGACGATTCTGTCGCTGTTCTTCACCGATTTGCAGGTGCATCACCTTGGCGTGACCATTCTGGTGGTGGTGCTGACGGCGACGATCTTTTCGCTGCTGGGCTTCATCAACGCGGTGTTTGCACGCAACTTCGATGACATTTCGATCATCCCGACCTTTGTCCTGACCCCGCTGACCTACCTGGGTGGTGTGTTCTATTCGATCACCTTGCTGCCGCCGTTCTGGCAGACCGTCTCGCTGGCCAATCCGGTGCTGCACATGGTCAATGCCTTCCGCTACGGCATCCTTGGTGTCTCTGATATTCGTATCGGCATCGCGATCACGTTCATGCTGGTGGCGACCGTGGTGCTGTATCTCGGCTGTGCGCGGTTGCTGGTGAGTGGACGCGGGATGCGCACCTGAAGCACGCGATACCCTGCATGTCTGACAATCAAAAACGGCCTCCCATCGCGGAGGCCGTTTTGCATTCATTTCTGCCGACTTAGCTTGCGCCGCCGCCATTGACGCGCCACCCACCAGCGCCAATACAGCATCACAAGGAAGTAGGCGAGAATCCCCAGCACCAGGCCGACAACCACCGAACCCAGCAAAAACGGCTGCCAGAGCGTCGACAATTCACCGCTGATCCATTCCCAGGTCAACTCGTCCGGCAGATGCCGCGCCGGCACATCCATCAGAAACGCCCCGGCCTGGTAGGTGCAGAAAAACACCGCAGGCATGGTGATCGGATTGGTCAGCCAGACCAGACTCACCGCGATCGGCATGTTGCCCCGCACCATCACCGCCAACGCCGCCGCGACCAGCATCTGTGCCGGAATCGGCAAGAACGCCGCGAACAGGCCAACCGCCATCGCCCGGGCCACCGAGTGGCGATTGAGGTGCCAGAGGTTCGGGTCATGCAGCAACGTGCCGAGAAAGCGTAAGGATTTGTGTTCCCTGATGCTCGTCGGGTCGGGCATGTAACGTTTGAATAAGCGCCGGGGCATAAGGCTTCTCGGTCGGTTAAGGCGGCAAGTATGTCTGGATTCTATGAGCCGCCCATTCAGACTTTGTGACAATTGTTGACGACGGTCGTGCCGCAGACCCGCTATGCCTAAGGAGGGGACTCTCAAGGACGGGCATATGCGCACAGGGATGATGGCGCTGGCAGTCGGTCTGCTGGCCCCGGTTTTTTTACCGGTCTTGCCGCCGGTCGGTTGGTTGCTGGTGCTACCGGTGGTGGCGCTGATGCTGCTGCCGTTTCGCAGCTATCCATTGGCGTTTTTGCTGTTTGGCTACACGTGGGCCTGTGTCGGCGCGCAGTGGGCCTTGAATGATCGTTTGCCGCCGAGCCTGGATGGTGAAACCCGCTGGCTTGAAGGGCGCGTGGTCGGCTTGCCACAGCACGACGCGGGCGTGGTGCGTTTCGAGTTGGCCGATGCCCACTCACGCCACGAAAAGTTGCCGTCGCTGCTGCGCCTGGCCTGGTATGCCGGGCCTGCGGTCAATAGCGGCGAACGCTGGCGTCTGGCGGTGAAGTTGAAACGCCCGACTGGTTTACTCAATCCGGACGCCTTCGATTACGAGGCGTGGCTGCTGGCGCAACGGATCGGTGCGACCGGCACGATCAAGGATGGTCAGCGTCTGGCTGAGGCGCGCAATGCATGGCGCGACGGGGTTCGTCAGCGCCTGCTGGCCGTGGATGCGCAAGGACGCGAGGGCGCGTTGGCGGCGCTGGTACTCGGTGATGGCTCTGGGCTCAGGCGCGAGGACTGGCAGGTACTGCAAGACACCGGCACCGTGCATTTGCTGGTGATTTCCGGCCAGCACATCGGTTTGCTGGCGGCGGTGATGTATATGCTGGTCGCCGGGTTGGCGCGTTTCGGAATCTGGCCGTTGCGCTGGCCATGGCTGCCGTGGGCGTGCGGTCTGGCCTTCGCGACGGCGCTGGGTTACGGCTTGCTCGCCGGCTTCGATGTGCCGGTGCAGCGCGCCTGCGTGATGGTGGCGCTAGTGCTGTTGTGGCGCCTGCGTTTTCGCCATCTCGGCGCGTGGTGGCCGTTGCTGCTGGCATTCAATGGCGTACTGCTGCTTGATCCGCTGGCCAGTTTGCGTCCAGGCTTCTGGCTGTCGTTCGCCGCAGTGGCGGTGTTGATCTTCACCTTCGGCGGGCGGCTGGGCGCTTGGCGTTGGTGGCAGACCTGGACTCGCGCGCAGTGGCTGATCGCAATCGGCTTGTGTCCGGTATTGCTGGCGCTGAGCTTGCCGATCAGCATCAGTGGGCCTGTAGCCAATCTGCTGGCAGTACCGTGGGTCAGCCTCGTGGTACTGCCGCCGGCCCTGCTCGGCACGCTGTTGCTGCCCGTGCCCCATGTTGGTGAAGGGCTGTTGTGGCTGGCCGGTGGTTTGATCGACTGGCTGTTCATCGCGCTGGCGCTGATTGCCGGGCAATGGCCAGCGTGGGTCCCTGCCGCGATCCCCTTCTGGGCGTTGGCCTTGGGCAGCCTCGGCGCATCATTATTGTTGTTGCCCCGTGGCGTGCCGCTGCGTCCGTTGGGCTGGCCGCTGATGTTGTTGTTGGTGTTACCGCCGCGAGAGCGAGTAGATGAAGGCCGGGCAGATATCTGGCAACTGGATGTCGGCCAAGGTCTGGCCATCCTCGTCCGCACTCGACATCACGCATTGCTCTATGACGCCGGCCCGCGCTTCGGCGATTTCGATATCGGCGAACGCGTGGTGTTGCCAGCGTTACGCAAACTCAATGTGCAAACGCTCGACCTGATGCTGCTCAGCCATGCCGACGCCGATCACGCTGGCGGCGCACGGGCGATCATGCATGGAGTGAATGTGCACCGCATCGTCAGCGGCGATCCGCCGAACCTGCCGGCCGAGTTGAACGCCGAAGCTTGCGAAAGTGGCAAACAATGGCAGTGGGATGGCGTGCAGTTCCAGCTCTGGCAATGGTCGGCGGCCGATGACAGCAACCAGCGCTCCTGTGTCTTGCAAATCGAGGCCAACGGCGAACGCCTGCTGCTCACTGGCGACATCGACACCCACGCCGAGCGCGTCCTGCTCGACAGCCCACTTGCCGTACCGACGCAGTGGCTGCAATCACCCCACCACGGCAGTCGCAGCTCATCGTCGATGGCTCTGCTCAAAGCCTTGCAGCCAGAAGCGGTGCTGATCTCCCGCGGCCACGGCAATTCGTTCGGTCACCCGCATCCAACGGTATTGGCGCGCTACCGCAAGCAAGGCCTGCGCATTTACGACAGCGCCGAGCAGGGCGCCATCCATCTGCAACTGGGCAGCTTCAAAGCGCCGTGGACGATGCGTCACCAGCGGCGTTTCTGGCGTGATCCGCCGACGCCTGGCCGTTGATCGGTGCCAGCATGGTTGCCACCTCACGGTCGTCGGGGTGGCGGGTCTTAATCGCGGATCGGTATGGTAAAGTGGCGCACTTTTTCGAGGGGACTGTCACTGTGTGGGAATTGGTCAAATCCGGCGGCTGGATGATGTTGCCGATCATTCTGAGTTCCATCGCGGCCATGGCGATTGTCGCCGAGCGCCTGTGGACACTGCGCGCCAGTCGCGTTACCCCCGAGCATTTGCTGGGTCAGGTCTGGGTCTGGATCAAGGACAAGCAGCTCAACAAGGAAAAACTCAAGGAACTGCGCGCCAACTCGCCGCTGGGGGAAATCCTCGCCGCGGGCCTCGCCAACTCCAAGCATGGTCGCGAGATCATGAAGGAGTGCATCGAAGAGGCCGCCGCGCGCGTCATTCATGAACTCGAACGCTATATCAATGCCCTCGGCACCATTGCTGCCATGGCGCCGTTGCTCGGCCTGCTCGGCACCGTGCTGGGCATGATCGATATTTTCAGTGCCTTTACCGGTTCCGGCATGACCACCAACGCTTCGGTGCTGGCCGGCGGTATTTCCAAAGCCCTGATCACCACCGCTGCAGGCCTGATGGTCGGCATCCCGGCGGTGTTCTTCCACCGTTTCCTGCAGCGTCGTATCGACGAGCTGGTGGTCGGCATGGAGCAGGAAGCGATCAAACTGGTGGAAGTGGTGCAGGGCGACCGTGATGTCGATCTGGCCGAGGGCAAAGCGTGAAATTCCGTCGCAAGCCCCGGGAAACCGTAGACATCAACCTCGCGTCGCTGATTGACGTGGTGTTCATCCTGCTGCTGTTTTTCGTGGTCACTACCACCTTCACTCGCGAAACCCAGCTGCGCGTGGATCTGCCGGAAGCGGTCAGCGGCTCGCCCGCCGAAGATCAGCAGGTCAAACAACTGGACGTCGCGATCAGTGCCGAAGGCGTATTTTCGGTGAACAACAAGATTCTGCCGAAGAATGATCTGCCGACGCTGATGGAAGCCATGCAGAAAGAATCCAACGGCGACACCAACATGCCGTTGTCGATCAGTGCCGATGGCAAGGCCCAGCATCAATCGGTGATCACCGCCATGGACGCGGCCGGCAAGCTTGGTTTCAGCCACCTGCGCATGACCACGGTCGAGGCGGCTCCGAAATCCTGATGAGCCTGTCCGATCGCCTGCTCAACGCGTGGTATCAGGGGCACCCGGCCCTGACGCTGCTGCGGCCACTGGAAATGCTGTATCGCCGCGTGGTGATCAACAAGCGTCAGCGCTTTCTCGACGGTGACGGAGAGATCTACCAATCGCCCGTGCCGCTGATTGTGGTCGGTAATATCACGGTCGGTGGCACCGGCAAGACGCCGATGATTCTTTGGCTGATCGAGCATTGCCGACGCCGTGGACTGCGCGTCGGCGTGGTCAGTCGCGGTTACGGCGCCAAGCCGGCGCATCTGCCCTGGCGCGTCGAGGCCGAGCACAGCGCCGAGATTGCTGGTGACGAGCCGTTGCTGATCGTCCAGCGCACCGGTGTGCCGCTGATGATCGACCCTGATCGCAGCGCCGCCGTCAAAGCCTTGATCGCCAGTGAGCCGCTGGATCTGATTCTGTCTGACGATGGCATGCAGCACTATCGCCTCGCGCGAGACCTGGAGCTGGTGCTGATCGATGCGGCTCGGGGGCTGGGCAATCAGCGTTGTCTGCCGGCCGGGCCGTTGCGTGAGCCGGTCGAGCGCCTGCAGAGTGTTGACGGCGTGCTGTTTAACGGTGCCTTGGCTGATCGCGACGACGGTTTCGCCTTTCGCCTGCAGCCCACGGCGCTGGTCAACCTGCGCAGCGGCGAGCATCAGCCGCTCGATCATTTTCCGCCCGGGCAAGCGCTGCATGCGGTGGCCGGCATCGGTAATCCGCAACGTTTCTTCAATACCCTCGAAGCGCTAGACTGGCGACCAGTCCCGCATGCATTTGCCGACCACGCCGAATACAGCGTACAGGCGTTGAATTTCACCCCGTCATTGCCGTTGGTAATGACCGAAAAGGATGCGGTGAAGTGCCGTGCCTTCGCTGCTGCCGACTGGTGGTATCTGGCGGTCGATGCCGTGCCGTCTCCGGCCTTTGTGGCCTGGTTCGACACGCAGCTGATGCGCCTGTTGCCGGATCGTCTGTTGCCTTAATTGTTTTTTCTTTCTGGGAATGTTCATGGATACCAAACTGCTCGACATCCTCGCCTGCCCCGTATGCAAAGGCCCGCTCAAGCTTAGCGCCGACAAGACCGAACTGATCAGCAAGGGCGCCGGCCTGGCTTACCCCATCCGCGACGGCATCCCGGTGATGCTGGAAAGCGAAGCGCGCACCCTGACCACCGATGAGCGTCTGGATAAATGACCACAGCCTTCACTGTTGTCATCCCGTCGCGTTTCGCCTCGACCCGTTTGCCGGGCAAGCCGTTGCTGGATATTGCCGGCAAGCCGATGATCCAGCATGTCTGGGAACAGGCGAGCAAAAGCAGCGCGACCCGCGTCGTCGTTGCCACTGATGACGCGCGCATTTTCGACGCGTGCAAAAGCTTTGGCGCCGAAGTGGTGCTGACCCGTGAAGATCACAACTCCGGCACCGATCGTCTGGCCGAAGTGGCAGCGAAACTGGGCCTTGAACCTGATGCGATCGTGGTCAATGTCCAGGGCGATGAGCCGCTGATTCCGCCGAGCGTGATCGATCAGGTCGCCGCCAATCTCGCCGCTCACACCGAGGCGCGCATGGCCACGCTGGCCGAGCCGATCGAGGATGTGGAAACGCTGTTCAACCCTAACGTGGTCAAGGTCGCCAGTGACATCAACGGCCTCGCGCTGACTTTCAGTCGCGCCACCTTGCCGTGGGCTCGCGATGCGTTTGCCAAAAGCCGCGAGCAACTGCCGGAAGGCGTGCCCTATCGCCGTCACATCGGCATTTACGCCTACCGCGCCGGGTTCCTCCACGACTTTGTGAGCTGGGGCCCATGCTGGCTGGAAAACACCGAATCCCTTGAGCAACTGCGTGCCTTGTGGCACGGCGTGCGCATTCATGTCGCCGATGCACTGATCGCGCCGCCGACCGGCGTCGACACTGCAGAAGACCTGGAGCGGGTTCGTCGCCTGCTGGGGGCCTGATGCGCGTTCTGTTTGTGTGCCTGGGCAACATCTGCCGCTCGCCCACCGCCGAAGGTGTGTTACGCCACAAGTTGCGTGACGCGGGATTGGCGGATGTAGTGGAGGTGGCCTCCGCCGGCACCGGTGACTGGCACGTCGGCAACCCGCCGGACAAGCGTAGCCAGGCTGCGGCGAAACTGCGCGGTTATGACCTGTCGACGCAGCGCGCGCAGCAGGTCAGTCGGGCCGATTTCGCCAGCTATGACCTGATCCTCGCCATGGACAACAGCAACCTGCGCAACCTCAAGGCCCTGCAACCGTCTACTGGCAGGGCCGAGCTGGACCTGTTCCTGCGTCGTTATGCCGGGCTGGTCGATGAAGTGCCGGACCCGTATTACGACGGTGATCAGGGTTTCGAACAGGTGCTTGATCTGATCGAAGTGGCCTGCGACCAGTTGGTGATCGAAGTGAAGGGGCGGTTATGAGTCTGCAGGTCCAACCGCAGGCATCACTAAAGGCCTTCAACACGTTCGGCGTCGATGTGCGCGCGCAACTGTTCACTGAAGCCCACAGCGATGACGATGTCCGCGAAGCGCTGGCCTATGCCGCGTCCCATAACGTGCCGTTGCTGGTGATCGGCGGCGGCAGCAACTTGCTGCTGACGGCGGATATTCCGGCGCTGGTGCTGCGCATGGCCACCCGTGGCATTCGCCTGCTCAGCGATGATGGCAGTCAAGTGGTTGTCGAGGCAGAAGCGGGCGAGCCCTGGCACCCGTTCGTCCAGCACACGCTGGCCCTGGGTTTGGCCGGGCTGGAAAACCTCAGCCTGATCCCTGGCACTGTTGGCGCCGCGCCGATGCAGAACATCGGTGCCTATGGCGTCGAGATCAAGGACGTGTTTGCCGGCCTGACCGCGCTGGATCGCGAGAGCGGCGAGCTACGGGATTTCAGCCTGGAAGAATGCAATTTCGGCTACCGCGACAGCTTGTTCAAGCAGCAGCCGGGACGTTGGCTGATTCTGCGGGTGCGTTTCAGACTGGATCGCGCGGCGCACCTGCATCTGGAATACGGCCCGGTGCGTCAGCGCTTGAGCGAGCAGGGGATCGAGCAGCCGACGCCCACCGACGTCAGCCGCGCCATCTGCAGCATCCGCAGTGAAAAACTGCCGGACCCGGCGGTGCTCGGCAACGCCGGCAGCTTCTTCAAGAATCCGCTGGTGTCTGCCGCTGTGGTCACGCGGATCAAAGCGCAGCACCCGGATCTGGTGGCTTACCTGCAAGCGGACGGGCAGATGAAACTGGCCGCTGGCTGGCTGATCGAACGCGCCGGCTGGAAGGGTTTCCGCGACGGCGATGCCGGCGTGCACAAGTTGCAGGCGCTGGTGCTGGTCAACTACGGCACGGCCACCGGCCTGCAACTGCTCGACCTGGCGCAACGTATCCAGAAAGACATCGCCGAGCGCTTCCAGGTCGAACTGGAAATGGAGCCCAATCGGTATTGAGGCTACGCTTGCCTGAGGCCATCAAAAGCCCTGCACTGATTAAAAAGTGCAGGGCTTTTTTGTTAATGCTGGGTTAACTTAGCGAGCTAACGATACCAACCATTTGCTCCACCTAAAGGCCCGGTGCAGACGTCTCCGTCGGTGCAAGAGAGCCTGATTAGCCTGAGTCGATCTGCGCGAACCCACCGCTGATTTTCCGGCGGCAGATTACTCGACCCCATAACCACTAAAAAATATGCGGGCGTGCCCATGATTACCCTGAAACTCAACGGTCAAGACCATTCCCTCGATGTCACCGAAGACATGCCGCTGTTGTGGGCGATTCGGGACGTCGCCGGTTACAACGGCACCAAATTCGGTTGCGGCATGGGCCTGTGCGGCGCCTGCACCATCCATATCGACGGTCTGCCGGCACGCAGTTGCATCACGCCGATCGGCTCGGTGATCGGCCAGAACGTCACCACCATCGATAACCTTCACGCCGACCCGGTGGGCATGGTAGTGCAGCAAGCGTGGCTCGACACCGCAGTCGCTCAATGCGGTTATTGCCAGGGCGGGCAGATCATGTCGGCAACGGCATTGCTGAAAACCAACCCGAACCCAAGCGATGAGCAGATCGAAGAAGCCATGGTTGGCAACATCTGCCGCTGTGGCACGTATAACCGGATCAAAACCGCAATCCGCCAGGCCTCCACTCACCTGAAGGAGGTGAAGGCATGAGCCACGTCCCGAATGATTTCGCCCTGAGCAATCTCAGCCGCCGTGGCTTTCTCAAAGGCGTC
The DNA here is from genome assembly GCF_044542195.1 of Pseudomonas sp. NPDC079367. NCBI lineage: Bacteria > Pseudomonadati > Pseudomonadota > Gammaproteobacteria > Pseudomonadales > Pseudomonadaceae > Pseudomonas > Pseudomonas sp. NPDC079367. Next base: position 6,282 of record NZ_JBITTW010000045.1, on the reverse strand, counting down.
GGCGCCACCAGTGCGCTGGTCCTCGCGGCGAGCTGGGGCTGGCAGGATGCGCTGGCCGATGACGCGCCGAAGAAGTTCGGCGCGGACGGCATGCCCAATGGATGGATCGACGACCCCAAGGTTTACGTGAGCATTGCTGCCGATGGCAGCGTCACCGTGGTGTGCAATCGCTCGGAAATGGGCCAGGGCGTGCGCACCAGCCTGAGCATGGTGGTTGCCGACGAACTCGAGGCCGACTGGGCGCTGGTTAAAGTCCAGCAGGCGCCGGGTGATGAAGTGCGCTTCGGCAACCAGGATACCGACGGCTCGCGCAGCATGCGTCACTGGTACGAGCCGATGCGTCGTTGCGGTGCGGCGGCGCGAACCATGCTTGAGCAAGCTGCCGCCGCCCAGTGGAAAGTGCCGGTCGGCGAATGCCATGCGCAACTGCACAAGGTCATTCACAAACCCTCCGGCCGCGAACTGGGCTACGGCGAACTCGCCGCTGCGGCCAGTGCGCTGGCGGTGCCGGCGCGTGACAGCCTGCGTCTCAAGCAGCCGTCGGAATTTCGCTACATCGGCAAGGAAGGCACCAGGGCCATCGACGGTGCCGATATCGTCAATGGCCGCGCAGTGTACGGCGCCGACGTGCATTTTGACGGCATGCTCTACGCCACCATCGCCCGCCCGGCGGTGTATGGCGGCAAGGTCAAAAGCCTCGATGACAGTGCCGCGCTGAAAGTCCCTGGCGTGTTAAAAGTCATGCAGATCGAAGGCCGACCGTTGCCCTCGGAATTTCAGCCGCTGGGTGGCGTCGCAGTCGTGGCGAGCAATACGTGGGCGGCGATCAAAGGTCGCGAGGCACTGAAGATCGAGTGGGACGATGGCCCGAATGCCAGTTATGACTCGATTGCCTATCGCAAGGAGCTTGAAGCCGCGTCGCTGACAACCGGCAAAGTGGTGCGCAATACCGGTGACATCGACAAGGCCTTGAGCGGCGCTGCCAGTACCCTTGAAGCTTCGTATTACCTGCCGCACTTGGCCCAGGCGCCGATGGAACCGATGGTTGCCATTGCCCGGTACAAGGACGGCGTGTGCGAAGCCTGGGCGCCGAGTCAGGCACCGCAGGTCACCCGTGAGCGCATCGCCGAGCGCCTGGGCGTACCGTTCGAAAAGGTCACCTTCAACGTAACGCTGCTGGGCGGTGGTTTCGGGCGCAAGTCCAAACCGGACTTCGTCGTCGAAGCGGCGATTCTCGCCAAGGAGTTTCCGGGTAAGGCTGTGCGTGTGCAGTGGACGCGCGAAGACGACATCCACAATTCGTATTTCCACACCGTCTCGGCGGAATATCTGAAGGCTGGCATCGACAAGAATGGCATGCCGTCCGGGTGGCTGCATCGCACCGTGGCACCGAGCATCACCGCGCTGTTTGCGGCGGACATGAACCATGAAGCGGCGTTCGAGCTGGGCATGGGCTTTACCAACATGGCTTACGCGATTCCCAACGTGCGCCTGGAAAACCCCGAAGCCAAGGTGCACACGCGGGTCGGCTGGTATCGCTCGGTGTCGAACATTCCCCACGGTTTCGCCATTCAGAGCTTCGTCGATGAACTGGCGCACAAGGCCGGTGAAGATCCGCTCAAGTACCAGATCAAATTGCTCGGCCCGGATCGGCAGATCGATCCACGCACCTTGAGCGAGGAGTGGAATTACGGCGAATCGCCCGAGCGTTATCCGATCGACACCGGACGCATGCGCACGGTGCTGGAAACTGCCGCCAAGGCTGCCGGTTGGGGGCGCAAACTGCCCAAGGGCCGCGGCCTCGGTCTGGCGGTGCATTACAGCTTCGTCACCTATGTGGCGGCAGCGATCGAAGTCGAGGTCAAGGACGACGGTTCCCTGATCGTGCACAAGGCCGACATCGCGGTGGACTGCGGGCCGCAGATCAACCCTGAGCGCATCCGTTCGCAGTTCGAAGGCGCGTGCGTCATGGGCTTGGGCAACGCCGTGCTTGGCGAAATCAGCTTCAAGGACGGCAAGGTCCAGCAGGATAACTTCCATATGTACGAGGTCGCGCGCATGTCGCTGGCGCCCAAGGAGGTTGCGGTGCACTTGGTCACGCCGCCGGGTGACGTGCCGTTGGGTGGCGTGGGCGAGCCTGGTGTGCCGCCGATTGCGCCGGCGCTGTGCAATGCGATCTTCGCCGCGACCGGCAAACGCATTCGCAATCTGCCGGTGCGTTATCAGCTGCAAGGCTGGCAGAAGGCGGAGGCGTGAATGGACAGCGTCGATCTCAACGTTCTGCGTAGCGTGCTTGAATGGCGCCGCGCCGGACAGCGGGTGGTGCTGTTCAGCGTCGTGCAGACATGGGGCACGGCGCCGCGCTCGCCCGGCGCCATGCTCGCCTTGCGCGAAGATGGCGTGGTGATCGGTTCGGTGTCGGGCGGCTGTGTCGAAGATGACCTGATCGCGCGACTGCACGACGGTCGCATCGCCACCGACGGCCCGCCGGTGCAGATGATCACCTACGGCGTGACCCGTGAGGAGGCCGCGCGTTTCGGCCTGCCTTGCGGCGGCACGTTGCGCCTGACCGAGGAGCATGTCGGCGACCCGGCGTGGGTGGCCGAGCTGCTGCAGCGTTGCGAAAACCATGAAATCGTGGCCCGGGAACTAAGCATCGAAACCGGCGAGGTGCTGCTGGCTCCGGCGAGTAAAACCGATTCGCTGGTGTTCGACGGCAAGGTTTTGCGGGCGATTTACGGCCCGCGCTGGCGCCTGCTGTTGATCGGCGCCGGGCAGTTGTCACGCTACGTCGCCGACATGGCGCGGCTGCTGGATTTCGAAGTGCTGATCTGCGATCCGCGCACCGAATTCGTTTACGGCTGGGAAGAGCAGCATGGCCGCTTCGTTCCCGGCATGCCGGACGAGGCGGTGTTGAACATTCAGACCGACGAGCGTACGGCGATTGTTGCCTTGACTCACGATCCACGTCTGGATGACATGGCTTTGCTCACCGCGCTCGACTCGCCGGCGTTTTACGTCGGCGCGCTGGGCTCGCGGGTCAACAGCCAAAAGCGACGGGAAAACCTCGCTCAGCTAGGTTTGCCCCAAGCGTCGATTGATCGCTTGCACGGGCCGATCGGCCTGCACATCGGCAGCCACTCGCCGGCAGAGATTGCCTTGTCGCTGCTGGCGGAAATTGTTGCGATCAAGAACGGTGTGGAGCTCAAACAGAAGAAACCGCTGGAGGGCGCATGAGCCAATCCATCGCAGTGATCGTGCTGGCGGCGGGCGAGGGCAATCGTTTTCGCCAGATCGCCGGCCCCGACAAGGACAAATTGCTCGCTGACTGCACCGGACGTGACGGCGCAGTGCGTTCGGTCATCGAGCAGGTCCTGGTGAACCTGCCGGCCAGTCTCAACCAGCGCGTACTGGTTACGACCGAAGCGCGCCCGCAGGCAATGCGCATGGCCCAGGCTTACGGCTGCGACGTGGTGTCGATCGAATCGACCGGCATGGGCGACAGCATTGCCGCAGGTGTTGCCGCTTGCCCGGACGCTGATGGCTGGTTGATTGTGCTCGGCGATATGCCGTTTATCTTGCCTTCGAGTATCGAGCGAGTGCTCGCGGCGATGGCTGATGAGGCGGTGAGCGTGCCGGTGCTGAACGGCGAATTTGGCCATCCGGTAGGGTTTGGCCGTGGGTTCGGCGCGCAGTTGCAGGCCCTGATCGGCGATCGCGGGGCGCGGCCGTTGTTTGCGCAGGCTCGGGTGGTTGAAGTGGCGGTGGATGATCCCGGGGTGTTGTGGGATGTCGATGCGCCAGAGGCTTTGGTTTTCAAATAACAGCAAAAGATCCTCCGAACGCGGCCCGAGCCTTCGGACGATCTTTTGATCTGATAAACAGGCAATAAAAAGCCCCGCCAGGCTTTCACCGGGCGGGGCTTTTTAACAGCTTCAGGAATTACACGAGTGGTTTAGGCTCGTGCTCTTTCTCCTGGGCTTCTTCGCGCTGCTCGACCGCGTCCTGAACGGAGCGGGGCGCTTCGGCGATTACCGCTTCGACCGATGCTTCTTCAGCGACAGGGGCAGGGGCTGCCTCGACCACTTCAGTTGCAGCGGCTGGCGCCGCAGCGGCAGCCAGTTCGGCTTCCTTCTGCAGGCGCTCGGCTTCACGCTTGCGACGGCGCACTTCACGCGGATCGTTTGGCGCGCGGCCGTTTGGCGTCAGGGCGCTGACCGGAGCCGGTGCTTCAACCACCGGGGCTGGCGCTTCGACTGCAGCTGGCGCTTCCTCAACCTGAGCTTCAGCAACCGGTGCTTCAACCACTGGCGCCGGTGCCGGTTCGGCCGCTGCAACAACTGTTTCGGAGACCATGGCTGGCGGTACTTCGGCTTCAGCGACTGGCGCCGGAGCTTCGGTGACGGCCGGCTCGGCAACCCAGTTGAACGCAGTCTGCTCTTCGCGAACTTCGCGCACGGTTTTGGTCACGTCTTCAGTGACGGTATCAACCGCTGGCTCGGCTGCAACAACGGGCGCTTCAACGACAGCTTGCGCAGCCGCTTCAACCTGAGGCTGAGCTTCGCTGACCGGGGCTATTTCGATTTCCGGTGCAGCAGTCACTTCCACTGGGGAGGTGGCTTCGACAGCCGGCGCTTCAACTGGAACAGTTTCCAAAGTAGCGGCGGTGGCGCGTTCAGCCTGCTCGTGGGCCTCGGCTTCAGCCGGAGCGCTAATGGTGCTGCTGGCAACGGCGGCGGTGACGGCCAGGCCAGCGGCCAGATCGGCATTGCTTGGCTCGCCAGCGTTTTCGGCGGACTCGGATTCTTCCGAACCTTCGATCACGTTGCCGTTGGCATCACGTTGACGCTCGCGACGGTTGCTGCGACGACGCTGACCACGGGAGCGACGACGTGGACGATCGCCTTCGGCGTTGTCCTGACCGTCTTCCGGCAGTTGCTCTTCGTTATTGGTGTTCACTTCTTCTTCGGCAACGGCAGCAGCGGCCTGTTCGGCACGCGGTTGACGCTCTTCACGCGGCGGACGCGGAGCGCGCTCTTCGCGTGGCTGACGAGCCGGACGCTCTTCAGCGGTTACGGCTGCTGCGGCTACGGCTGGCACGGCGTCCAGCGGTTCGCGCAGTTCACGCACGCGTTCTTCACGCTCGCCACGCGGCTTGCGATCTTCACGCGGTGCGCGCGGTGCACGTTCTTCACGCGGGGCACGTGGTGCGCGCTCTTCGCGGGCCACCGGTGCTTCGCTGCGCGCTTCACGCGGCTCACGGGCTTCACGTGGCTGACGCTCTTCACGTGGCTCGCGAGGTGCGCGTTCTTCACGTGGAGCACGTTCTTCGCGCGGCTTGCGTTCTTCATCGCGGCGACCGTTACGGTTGCGGCTCTGTTGACGACCGTTGCGGCGCTCTTCGTTACGGGCCGGACGCTCGGTGGCAGCCGGTTTCGCAACGGCAACCGGAGCGGCTGGCTCTTCCTTGGTGGCGAACAGGCTCACCAGCGACTTCACCAGACCCTTGAACAGGCTTGGCTCAGGTGCGGCAACCGGTGCCGGAGCGGGCGCGGCAGGTGCAACATCAGTCGGCACCGGCGCGTTGGCACGGGCCGGCGCAGTCTTCACTGCAGCTTCCTGGCGAACCAGGGTGCGGGTCGCAGCGGCTGGCTGGACTTCTTCGACTTCGGCAGCGGCTGCAGCGATTTCGTAGCTGGACTGGTTGGTCGCAGCTTCCGGGCTGTCATCACGCAGACGCTGGACTTCGAAGTGCGGCGTCTCGAGATGATCGTTCGGCAGAATGACGATGCGGGCACGGGTGCGCAGTTCGATCTTGGTGATCGAGTTGCGTTTTTCGTTGAGCAGGAACGCGGCGACCGGGATCGGCACTTGTGCGCGAACTTCGGCGGTGCGGTCCTTCAGAGCTTCTTCTTCGATCAGGCGCAGGATTGCCAGCGACAGCGATTCAACGTCACGGATGATGCCGGTGCCGTTGCAACGCGGGCAGACGATGCCGCTGCTTTCGCCGAGCGATGGACGCAGGCGTTGGCGTGACATTTCCAGCAGGCCGAAGCGCGAAATGCGACCGATCTGCACGCGTGCACGGTCGGCTTCCAGGCATTCGCGGACTTTCTCTTCCACGGCGCGCTGGTTCTTGGCCGGAGTCATGTCGATGAAGTCGATGACGATCAGGCCGCCGATGTCGCGCAGGCGCAACTGACGGGCGATTTCTTCGGCGGCTTCAAGGTTGGTCTGCAGGGCGGTTTCTTCGATGTCGGTGCCTTTGGTGGGGCGCGCCGA
>NZ_JBITTW010000044.1:16471-48743 GCF_044542195.1 Pseudomonas sp. NPDC079367 | reverse complement strand
ACGGGTGTGAAGCTGTTCAACTGGCTGTTCACCATCTACCAGGGCCGTCTGCGCTTCACCAGCCAGGGGATGTGGACGCTGGGCTTCATGGTGACCTTCGCCATCGGCGGCATGACCGGCGTACTGCTGGCCATCCCGGGTGCTGACTTCGTGCTGCACAACAGCCTGTTCGTGATCGCGCACTTCCACAACGTGATCATCGGCGGTGCGGTATTCGGTTACATCGCTGGCTTCGCGTTCTACTTCCCGAAAGCGTTCGGCTTCAAGCTGCACGAAGGCTGGGGTAAAGCAGCGTTCTGGTTCTGGATCTCGGGCTTCTTCGTCGCGTTCATGCCGCTCTACGCACTGGGCTTCATGGGCATGACCCGTCGTCTGAACGCCACCACCAACCCTGAGTGGGTACCGTACCTGTACGTTGCCATGTTCGGTGCGGTGATGATCGCTGTCGGTATCGCCTGCCAACTGATCCAGCTCTACGTCAGTGTGCGTGACCGCAACAAACCAGAGAACGTTTGCGATCACGGTGACCCGTGGAATGCGCACACGCTGGAATGGTCGACCTCGTCGCCACCACCGTTCTACAACTTCGCTGTGCTGCCTAAGGCTGACTGCATCGACCCGTTCACCGAAGCCAAGGAAAACGGTACTGCGTACCAGCGTCCGGCCAAGTACGAGCCGATCCACATGCCGAACAACACCGCCACTGGCGTGGTGATGGGCGCGCTGTTGACCGTCTTCGGTTTCGCGATGATCTGGCACATCTGGTGGCTGGCGATCGCGAGCCTGGTGGGCACCGTCGTTTACTTCGTGATCCACGCTGCACGTGACGACCAGGGCTATATGGTTCCGGTTGAAACGATCGAGCGTATCGAAGCCGAGCAGCACAAGCGTCTGGTCGCGGCAGGGAAAATCCCGGCCAATGCCACCCGTGTTGAAACCTCGTTGGAACAGGCTTAAACCATGTCGAACTTAGTGACCAATGTTGGACACGCCCATGGTGACCATGGGCACGATGACCATCACCACGACTCGGGCGAGATGACCGTATACGGTTTCTGGCTCTACCTGATGACCGACTGCATTCTGTTTGCGTCGATCTTCGCGGTGTACGCAGTACTGGTAAACAACGTTGCCGGTGGCCCGTCGGGCCACGACATCTTCGAACTGCCTTACGTGCTGGGCGAAACCGCTCTGCTGTTGTTCAGTTCGATCACCTACGGCTTCGCCATGCTGGCGTTGTACAAGGGCAAGAAGCAGGCGGTCCTGGGGTGGTTGTTCATGACCTTCCTGCTCGGCGCGGGCTTCATCGCCATGGAGATCAACGAGTTCCACCTGCTGATCTCCGAGGGCTTCGGTCCTAGCCGTTCGGGCTTCCTGTCGGCGTTCTTCACCCTGGTCGGTACCCACGGTCTGCACGTTTCGGCCGGTCTGATCTGGATGGGCGTCATGATGTATCAGGTCAACAAGCATGGCCTGACGTCGACCAACAAGACTCGTCTGAGCTGCCTGAGCCTGTTCTGGCACTTCCTGGACGTAGTCTGGATTTGCGTCTTCACCGTTGTTTACCTGATGGGGACTCTGTAATGGCTAATGCACACTCCCATGACAGCCACGATGCTGGCCACGGCAGCGTCAAGTCGTACGCCATCGGCTTCATCCTGTCGGTAATCCTGACCGTCATTCCGTTCGGTCTGGTGATGTACCCGACCCTGCCGAAGTCGACGACGCTGGCAATCGTTCTGCTGTTCGCAGTGATCCAGGTGATCGTTCACCTGTATTACTTCCTGCACCTGGACCGTTCCATTGCTCAGCGTAACAACGTGATCGCATTCGTCTTCACGGCGATCGTGATTGTGCTGCTGGTTGGCCTGTCGCTGTGGATCATGTTCAGCATCCACACGTACATGATGGCGAAGTGAGGTAGACCCGATGTCGCTCAAGCACTTTATCCAAATCACCAAACCGGGGATCATTTTCGGTAACGTGCTTTCTGTGGCAGGCGGGTTCTTCCTGGCCTCGAAAGGGCATGTCGATCTGGCGGTGTTTCTGGCCGCCATGATCGGTACGTCCCTGGTCGTGGCCTCCGGTTGCGTGTTCAACAACTGCATCGACCGCGACATCGACCTGAAGATGGAACGCACCAAGAACCGTGTGCTGGTCCAGGGCCTCATCTCCCTGAAACTGGCCCTGGTTTACGCGACCATTCTGGGTGTTCTCGGCGTTGCCTTGTTGTACAAGGTGGCCAACCCGTTGGCTGCCCTGTTCGCAGTAATCGGCTTCGTCATCTACGTCGGCTTCTACAGCCTGTACCTCAAGCGCAAGTCGGTTCACGGCACGCTGGTGGGCAGTCTGTCGGGCGCCATGCCGCCAGTGATCGGTTACGTTGCCGTGACCAACAGCTTCGACATGGCCGCACTGACCCTGCTGGTGATGTTCAGCCTGTGGCAGATGCCGCATTCCTACGCCATCGCGATTTTCCGTTTCAATGATTACCTGGCCGCATCGATTCCGGTGCTGCCAGTGAAACGCGGCATTCAAGTGGCGAAGAAGCACATCCTGCTCTACATCCTGGCGTTCCTCGTGGCGACCTTGATGCTGACCTTCAGCGGCTACGCCGGCATGAGCTACCTCGCCGTCGCCGCCGCCATGGGCATGTACTGGCTGTACATGGCCTGGACCGGCTACAAGGCAGTCGATGACACCGTCTGGGCACGCAAGCTGTTCGTGTTCTCGATCTTCACCATCACTGCGTTGAGCGTCATGATGTCCCTGGACTTCAAGGTGCCGACAGAGCTGTTGCTGACGTACGCGCCGTAAGGTTTGCAAGCTTCAGGAAAAACCCCGCACGTTGAGAGATGTGCGGGGTTTTTTGTTGGCTGAAATATGCTCGTTCGGGGTGCTGCCATTCGCGAGCAGGCTCGCTCCCACAGTTAGCGGTTGCGGCCACTTGGTAAAAGACCTAGATTCGGATCCAACCCGACAGTAGTAGCTCCAAGCCATCCTTCGGTGCTCGACTGTCTCAACCCGTGCATTGATCAAAAGGCTGGGCGCAATGACCGAACGGATGACCTGCGATGAGCGCTTTATCGCCCTGGCCGAAGAACTCAACTACGACATCTATGGCGAGAACACCGCCGGTGGCAATTACGCGCCGCTGATCCGACATCACGATGAGCTCTACATCAGCGGCATGGTGCCGCGGGTCAATGGCAAGATTCTCTATCCCGGTCGCGTGGGACTGGAATTGAACCTCAAGGATGCGCAAGCCGCCGCAAGCATCAGCGCCATGCGTTGCCTGGCGCTGATTGTCGATGCGGTGGGTTCGCTGGACAAGATTCGCGCGTTGTTGCGGGTCACGGTGTATGTGAAGTCGACCGCTGACTTTGTCGACCTGAGCGAAGTGGCCAACGGCGCTTCGGACGTATTCAGCCATGTGCTGGGCGATGCCGGACGGCATACGCGCACGACCATCGGCGTGTATCAGTTGCCGAAGAATGCGGCGATTGAAGTGGACATGATTGCAGCGTTGCATCCTTCGGCTTGAGGTTATCCCCGCCTCAAACAAAAAGCCCCGCCTGATCACTCAGTGCGGGGCTTTTTTACAGGCGCTTGGCAGCTTACTGCGCCGCGATGCTATACCCGTCAAACGCGGTCTGCTGCTGCAGGGCGGTGATGATGTTCTTGCGGTTCACCGCCTGTTCCGTACCGGCGTTGTCGACGAAGGTTTCGCTCTCCAGCTCGGCTTCATCGCCTTCACCCACAAAGGTGAAACCGAGGAATTCCAGCGCTTCACGATCAACGTTCAGACGCGAACGCGGTGTGCGCATTGGCAAGGTCACGCTGGCGCCGTCCTTGCTGATGGTGAAGATTTCCACTTCTTTCTTTTTTGCGGCCTTGCTCTTGCCACCGCTCGGGTTGCTGATCGCCTGATGGGTCTGATTCAGTACTTTCAGGGCCAAGCCATAAACGATTTCCTGAAACGCCGGATCGTCTTTGAAGCTGGACAGAATGCGCCCGATCGAGAACTTGCTGCTCAGGTCTTCCAGCGCGGCGATGTCCGCCGCCTCGGCGTCTTTCAGGCGCTTGAGTTCGCCCATCAGCTCGTACGCCTTGTCGTCATCAAAGCTGTCATGCGCCTGACGGATCGCCGCCCGCAATTCACGGATCTGGTCGCTTTCGCGGGTCGACTGGAACGCGTCCAGAACCATCTCGCTGATGATTTTGGCTTGGGGCAGGTGTTGTGAAAGATTGATGGAGTTTTCGTATTCCGCTTTGGACGACTGGGTGGCTACGGATTCAGCGGTGTTGAAATCGGACATTGAAATTTCACTACTTTTTTAACTTGAGTTGAGACGAGAAAGCACGAGGTCTTTTTCAGGCCGACTAATTTAGGGGAGCGGGGCGGCGTTGTCACGGAGCAACGGTCTGGTGGTCGGGAATTTTCTCTGTCGTTGTTATTTCAGGCGCGGGCGTTCCATGGCAATCAGCGAAGTTTCGAAACCCAGGCTGGCGAAAAAGGCTTCTGCGCCCTCGCGTCCCGCGCGTAGCACCCACGTGATGTCAGGGTTGTCGCCCATCACATGCTCAACCAGCGCACGGCCAATGCCCTTGCGTTGATGATGATCAGCAACCACCACCATCGACAGATAGCCATTGGATATTTCATCAGTGATGCCGCGGGCGAAGCCGACAATGTTGTCGTCGAGCAGAGCGACGGCGGCGCGTTGCGAATTGCCAATCAAGCGAGCGAACGACTCGGCATCGCCGGTGCGATGGCGCCAGCCATGCTCGCCGAGAAACAGCCGCGCCGACTCTGTTTCATCGGGGCGCAAGTTGCGAACGTTGAGCGTGTACTGCATGGATTGAAGTCCTTTTCAGCTTTCGATTGTTGAACGGAGGGCGTCAGGTTTGCCCCACGTACGCATCGCAAACTCGACAAATTTCCGCAGCTTCGGCAAACGGTAGCGATCCGGGGCATACAACAAATGCATGGGCCGACTCGGTGGCGGGTAATCGGCGACCACCCTGACCAGTTTGCCTTCGCGCAGATCCTGTTCGACCAGTGCATCGGGCAGCATCATGATTCCCATACCGTTGCGCGCGGCCTGGTGCAGACCGGCAGAGCTATTGATCAGCAGCGGGCCACTCACGTCGACGAGCACTTCGCCATCGGGGCCGCTCAAACGCCAGCGTTTTTCCACCGATTGCCAGTCATCCCCGGCCGGGTAGGCGAAGGACAGGCAATCGTGCTGCTGCAAATCCTGGGGCGTGTGCGGCATGCCACGTCGCGCGATGTATTCGGGGGAGGCGCAGACCGTCAGGGTGTAGTCGATCAAGGGGCGAGCGATCAGGTTGGAAGACTCATCGAAACTGCCCAGCCGGAATGCGACGTCGAGGCCATTCTCCAGCAGATCCGGGCGGCCGTTGGTCAGTACCACGTCGAGTTTCACTTGCGGATACAACAAGGCGTATTCGCTGAGCGCCGGGGTCAGGCGTTCGACGCCGAAGGTCAGCGGCGCGGCAATACGCAGCAAGCCGCGTGGCTCGTCGAGGGCCTGTTCGGCAAGGCGTTCGGAGTCGGCGACCAGACCGAGCACGTCCAGGCAGCGCTGGTAATAGACGCTGCCGAACTCGGTGAGCCGCTGGCGACGGGTGGTGCGCTGCAGCAATTGCACGCCGAGGCGTTGCTCCAGCGCGCGCAGATGATTGCCGACCATGGTCGTCGACATGTCGCACTGCAGAGCGGCTGCGGTCATGCTCCCGCCTTCGACCACTTTGACGTAAACACCCATCGACTGAAACAAATCCATTATCAAGCTCTGCTTTTAAATGATTGAAGTTTTTCCGGGTTTATCCAGTTCAGGTGGCTAACCATACTAAAAAAACACCGACCTGCAATGGAGTTTCACGTCATGACCGCCGCCCTGATGAACACCTACCAACCACTGGCCCTGAGCTTCACCAAAGGCTTGGGCACGCGCCTGTGGGATCAGGCAGGGCGCGAGTATCTGGATGCCGTTGCCGGTGTGGCGGTGACCAATGTTGGCCACTCGCATCCGCGCATTGTCTCGGCGATCAGCGAGCAAGCGGGATTGCTGCTGCACACCTCCAACCTGTACAGCATCGACTGGCAGCAACAACTGGCCAAGCGGCTGACGGCGTTGTCGGGGATGGAGCGCGCGTTCTTCAACAACTCCGGCGCCGAAGCGAACGAGACGGCACTCAAACTGGCGCGCCTGTTCGGTTGGCGCAAAGGCATCGAGCAGCCGCTGGTGGTGGTCATGGTCAACGCGTTTCATGGCCGCACCCTCGGCACGCTGTCCGCCAGCGATGGCCCGGCAGTGCGCTTGGGCTTCAACGAATTGCCGGGGGATTTCGTCAAAGTGCCGTTTGGCGATCTCGCGGCTATGGAGCAAATACAACGCAAACACGGCGCGCGCATCGTGGCGATTCTGGTCGAACCGATCCAGGGCGAAAGCGGCGTACAAATCGCAGCGCCAGGTTATCTCAAGGCTCTGCGCGACCTGTGCAATCGCCACGCGTGGCTGCTGATGCTCGATGAAATCCAGACCGGCATCGGCCGCACGGGGCAGTGGTTCGCCTTTCAGCACGAAGGCATCGTGCCCGATGTCATGACCCTGGCCAAAGGCCTGGGTAATGGCGTGCCGATCGGCGCCTGCCTGGCACGGGGCCGCGCGGCAGACCTGTTCACCCCGGGCAGCCACGGCAGCACCTTCGGCGGCAATCCTCTGGCCTGTCGGGTCGGCTGCACCGTGCTGGACATCATCGAAGAACAAGGCTTGCTGGAGAATGCGCGGGTGCAGGGCGCACGGTTACTGGAACGCCTGCGCGCCGAACTGGCAGACAACCCGAATGCGCTGGCGATTCGTGGACAGGGCCTGATGATCGGTGTCGAGCTGAAACAACCGGTGCGCGACCTGACGCTGATCGCCGCGCGGGATCATGGCTTGTTGATCAACGTGACTCGTGGCAAGACCATCAGGTTGCTCCCGCCGCTGACGATTGATGAGCGCGAGGTGGGGATGATTGTCAGAGGGGTTGGGCGGGCTCTGGACGCACATTGATTGGTCTGCGCAAAACCCTGTGGGAGCGCATGGCTTTAGTCCGGCACATCTTTAGACTCCGGCGCCAGCATCCTCGTCTTCTGCGCCCCATTCGAGTTGTGCTGAATAATCTCGCTCGGCTGCCCCTGGTCATTGAAAAACACCTGTCCGATCCCTGCTGAATTCCACAGCCGTTCCCCGGCCTCGGCATGTTCCGGCGTATACGGGACGATGCGCATCAGGCGGCGTTTGGTGAACCAGTTCAACGGCGAGCGCGGTGAGTAGAGCCAGCGGTTGAGGCGGTCGAACCATTCCAGCAGGGTTGGCGGGAATTCGTTCTTGATGCCGCTGCTGGTGATCTGCCAGATCCGTGGGCCGGCCTTGCGATGGCGGATAAGGACTTCGTAGACGAAGGAATAATGCACATCGCCTGACAGCACCACGTAGCTTCCTGGTGTGCGCGAGTGTCGGAAAATGTTCAGGATCACCTGTGCCGCGCCGCGATGGGCCATCCAGTTTTCCGCGTCGACCAGCAGCGGATAGCCGCACCAGCTGAACACCTTTTGCACGGTTTCAATCAGCTTCACGCCGAAGATCGGCGCTGGCGAAACGATGATTGCCGAAGGGTGATCGAGCAGTTCCTGTTGCAGCTCGCTCAAGGCTTCCCAGTCGAGCAGGCCCGACGGCTGCTTGAGGGCCATCTCGCTGCGCCAACGCCGGGTGCGCGTGTCGATCACCACCAGCGCCGGACTGCTCGGCAGCACGAAATGCCACTGCTGAAAACGCAGCAACTGATCAATCAGATCGTCCTGCACCGGCATGTCCAGATAGCCGTCGTCGCCACTCGCGCTCAGTTGTGCGGTCTGCTCCAGCATTCCTTTGAAAGCGTCCGGATTGTTGCCCCAGCCCTGACACAACAGATAAGCAATCAGCGCATTGCCGATGATGCGCTTGGAGAATGGATGGCCGTAGGCCGTTTCCTCCCATTGCGCGGAAAGATTCCAGTCATCGGTGATGTCGTGATCATCGAAAATCATCAGGCTCGGCAGATGCGCCAGCGCCCGCGCGACATTGCCCAGGCCCGCCTTGAAGGCATCGATGCGCGTTTGCTCAAGGTGGTAGCGCTTGGAGCGTTCCGGCGTCAGCGTCGGCGCGCTCGGGTTGATCAGCGACCACGGCGTCGGCGACCACACCAGCATGTACATGGCCATGACTTCGGCGAACGTCACCAGGTGATTGTCGGCACTGCTGCTGGTGAAAATCGGCTTACGCGCGCCACCGAAAAATCGCTCGCGCAAGGTCTCGTTGCTCTCCAGCGCCGGTAACAAATCCGCACGGTGGTAGTAGCTGGCCGGGTGCTCATAGAGCTTGGCGCTGTCGCTGACCACGGCGCCGTCAAGGTGCTCATCGAACAGACCCAGGCGCTCGATCAAGGCATGGATCGCCCGCAGCATCGGCCCGGCAACGTCATCGGCATAGACCTGATCACCGCTCATCATCAGCAACGCCGGACGTTGCTGCGCATCGGTTTCCTCGGCCAGCAGTTGGTCGACGCAGAGCAAACCATCGGTTGCCGGATGATGCGGCTTGCGGCACGAGCCGTGGAGCAATTGGTCGATCCGCGAACGCACCACGAGGTTCGCGCAGGCGCCGCCGGGGTAAAGCAGATGCGGCGACCATTCAGCCATACCGATGGTGTCATCGATCAGCAGGTCGTAGTCGATACGGGTGTCGCAGGGCAGGGCGCTTTCGAGTTGAACGTCGATCAGATGCACGAAGGCATGACGGCCTACGGCAATGACTGTGCATTTCTGCGCATCGAGCGGAATATCTCCTACACCCTGCAGGCGCAAGGTCAGCGACAGTTCACGCGTGGCCACCAGCCACAGCACCACGCGTGTCGGTTCCAGCCGCCGCAGCAACGGGCCGGCCAGAACAGGAGGCAGCGAGATCAGGTCATCGGGTGTTGAAAACATTGAGGGCAAAGTTCAAGGCGCACAGGCCGCCGATGATAGCGCAGCCGGCGCCCTGATCCCTTAAATCAGCCTTAAGAGTCGGCTTTTTGCAGTTTCAGCGCCAGCAAACGCCATTCCCCAGCGGTCGCATCAACCCGTGGCAGTTGTTGTACAGAGCAATCGAATCGGTAGGTGACATCGTCGCCATTCATGTTGCGCGCGGTGACGTTGTTGCTGAAGGTGTAGACCTGATCCTTGAAGCGATGGCTGACCAGCGCTTTGCTGTCAGCAAAACGCGCCGAAGCGGGATAACGCAGGGTGCTGGTGACAAACGGGCTGCACATGACATACGCGATCATCGACTTGTCGGCCTGTGCGTCGCCGCGCAGTTTCTTGTTCAGCGCGGCCAGGGCCATGCGGCCCTCATAGTCGCTTTGATCCAGCACCGTCTGTACCGCCATTGATTGCGGTGCCCGACTGATGTAATTCGGCAACAGTGCGGAGTCGGCGGGAGAAGGCATGTCGTCCGCCTCAATGGCAGCAAAAACCGGCGCATCTTTCAGCTCGGTGGCGGGCGTGACTGCCTCGGCTTCAGGCAGTACAGAGGTCGACTCGACGACTGGTGTGTTTTGCGCCTGCGCTGCTTCGTGATCGAACGACGAAGGAAACAGAGAAAAGGTGATCGACAACACCACCAGTCCGACAATGAAGCCGCCCGCCGCGCCAACGATGTTGCCGTAGACAATATTCCAGCTGCCGCGATTCTTCACCACCCAGCGCCACATGAAACCCCAGACAGCGACGAACGCCAGAAAACGCAGAAACTCCATTTGATCTTTTTCCTTGATGTCTTTTAGTGCGAAGTCCGCGCGCTTGCCGCAGGTACACTGGTAAAAAGAAGGAAGATAACAAAAGCAACGGCTTATGCCATCGACTTGGCCCCGATAAGGCAATAAAAAAGCGATGTCCGAAGGCGACGCATTAGACTGCGCCACGGTCGGATCGAGTCGACCATTCCAGAACATCAAGAGAGCAAAGCATGGAAGCTGAGATCAGCGTCTACCAGCACTATTGTGAGCAGGTCAGACACCACCAGGACGAGCGCCGCGCTATTGCGAACACACTCACGGTGGTCATTGGAGCATTGATCGCTGTGATGGCTATTGATCAAAAGCTGGATGAGCAAGATAGCTGGCTTGTCTATGCCCTGATGGTAGTCGGATTACTGGGTTCGGTGTGTATGGTCAAGTGCCATGGGCTGATCAGGTTTTACAAGGCTATGTCTGAAACCATGGCGCTGCGTATTGGACATCGCACACCAGGCCCATTCGACGTGAAAGTGCTTGAATCGGCGGCAGCGCTTGCACAGCCCAAGTTCTGGCGGCTAGTGAGTAAGGTCAGGCTGTGGTACCTGTGGTTGGCGTTTTTCGGATTTGTGTTCGTTGCCGCGGTATCAATGCGTCTGGGTTTGCCAACAAGTGACTGGATTCTGGTCAGCGGCGCTGTCGGCTGATGCTTACTTTGGGGTAACAGCCTGTGTACTAGAGGATGTCTCTCAAATACCCCTTCAGCGCGAGCAGCGGCTGACCCAGTTGCTCCACCGATCGCGCCTGAGCCAACTCCGCCGACAACTTGCGCAACTCCCGCCCCAACGGCTTCTCGACCCCACCCAAAGCATCCAGCGCCAGGTTCAGGCATTCGCTCATCTTGAACTGAATGGCCTCGACATCGCCGCGCTTCACCAGTAGCTCGAATACGTCTTTCTGATAATCACCCATGACCATGTCATCGCGCAGGATCGGGCTCAGGCCTTCTTCTTCGTAGGCGAGTTTGAGGGAGAAGAGGGCGACGGTTTCCAGTGAGGTTTCCATGGGGATGTCTGTCAGTGAAGTGGAGGGCTTGAAACCAATGCGCGAAACGCCAGAGGAGGTTTGACGTGCGGGCGTGATTATACGGGCGGGGATCGCATGCGAGGCAACCAGCAATCGGGCATCTAAAACCTACAAGCTCGCGCAGCATTGACATCCACTTTGATACGACGCTTTGTTTACAAACACTGAACATCAGCGGAGTGACCATCATGGAATACGACATGAAACTGGTCGACGACGCGGTCCTTGCTCTCCTGGCTGCCTATAGCTCCGACGACGGCAATGCGTGGAAGGGCTATGACTTTGAAATCATGAACCGTTTGCACGAACAGGGTTTGATCAGTAATCCGGTTAACAGGAACAAGTCGATATGGTTGACGAAGGAAGGGTTGGAGCGGGGGCGGGAGATTGCTGAGCGGATATTTGGAGCTAAGGAATAGGTTGGGCAAACGCCCGATTCTGTAGTTGAGCTGTTGCTCGGCAAGATAACGTCAGGTTTGATCATGGCTCGCCATGGGGATATGCATACGATTGTTGTTGGTGCGGTTGCACGCAGATCTGCAGGCGAAACGGTAGCGAGTTACTGGATAAGGAATCGGAGGATTTTTGCATTGGGACATCTTCTGAACGAACCACAACTGACTAGGGTCAGAGATGCCTTATCAGAGCCTTTCAATCATTTCCCCACTGATTACGACTACGTCGTTCGTCAGCTAAGGGGCGTTGATCCAGCGGTGCTCTACAGGATTTTTTATTCAGAAGTAGCACCCGTGTGTTTCACAAACATTGCTGCAGTTCTGCCCACTGTATGGACTGGGTTCGACCCTGATTGGCTCAGATCCGAGATAGAGGAGAGGCTCGCGGCGCGACGGCGCAATTGGTTTCGCAGGCAGTACGACAAACTGTTGGTACGTTGGCTGGAATACAACTATGACTACATGTGGAAAGAGATAGCCTCTAGGTTATGAGGACGGTTTCACGCGGTTTGGTATTCCGCGATGGTGAAAGCCACCTTTTGTTTCAGCGATGCGGTGATTCAGGTTCCTTCAAGCTCAATCGTCGGGCGGGGCTTTAGTGCTCGGCATTGCACCAACCACTTTCCTCCAGACGAAAAAAAAGGCCCTGCTTTCGCAAGACCTTTTTCTCTGTGTTGGTGCCCGAGGGAGACTCGTGCGTGCCATATATTTCAAGTCTTGCAGCCTGATTATACATTCGGGGATACACACAGGGATACACGGTAAAGTTTGCTTCAGTCTTTGGCGTGATGGCTCTCCGCCAACCGTCCAGCTATCCTCATTTTTTTCTTGCGAATAGTGACTATGACAACCTCCATCCCCGCCTTCAACGAACAAGGTTTTCTTCCTGAAGGTATCCATACTTGTTCGGGCTCCGAGTTTATCGAAAAATTCTGTTCGGAGAATGAAATCCGACAAGATTTCAGGAAAGCAGCTGTAGATATTTTCGATTTCGCAGCATCTAGGAATGCGAATTATGTATTTATTGGTGGATCTTTCATAACAGAGAAGAAAGACCCGCACGATTTAGATGCGTTGATAGTTCTTAAGAGCAGAGAGCATATTCCTACAAAGAACGAACGACTTCTGATATCTGGGCGGCGCTTGGATGTAATGTTTTGTTCGGAGGACGATCCGAAAATTCTAAACGCCTTTATTCACTTGCTCCAAAATGGAAGGTTTAATCAAAATCTTGGAATCATTCAAGTTTTGTTAAATTCTAGTCAGGCCGCCTGGGAAATACGTCAATTTACAGATGATGATACCTATGAGGTTATTAAGCGTGCATATATAAATAGGGAGCTTATAGAGCTCAATGAGCCGGCAGGGGTATTGGTTACGGTTCACGGTATTATGTCCAACGGAGGGTGGAATACCCATGTGTTGCCTGCAGCGAGTAATCAAGGGTGGATCGTAGCTCCGTACTTCTATGGGTTTGAGACGCCAGACATACTGCTGAATAAAGGTAAGCGTAAAGCAGCAGTTGACGACTTTAGGGAGTGGATTTATGACATCCAGCAGACCTATTGTCAGAATGGTGAGAAGATTTCTGTTATCGCGCATTCGTTTGGTACGTATATTGTTGGAGCCTACATGTCAGGTTTTGAGGAGGTTCCTCCTGTGACATTTAATACTATCATTTTGACAGGTAGTATTCTGAATGAGAATTATGATTGGGCTGCTTGTGCAGGAAATAAAGTTGGGAGGGTTAGAAACGAGATTGCTCCAAACGATCAGTGGGTGAAGTGGATGCCAGATAAAAAATGGATCGAGCTTGATCCGCTTTTTGGTCGAGCAGGAGTTAGCGGATTTAATAGTGACTCATCAATACTTGACCAGCCACGTAATAATATTTTTGATCATAATAATGTTATTAAGCGCGACGTTGTCCGAACGATGTGGATGCCTTACCTGAATAGCAACAAGGGTGCTGGCATGAAAGAGTTTTTTGAATATCTGAAAAGAAATGCGTCTGCTAATCCATAGGAAAGGTTTTTAACTCAGGTATTAAATACCCTTGGGGACCCTGTAACTTGCTATGAGATACGGGGTCGGAAACCCGCGGGACTTCGTTAGTGGAAGGTTTTCAAAGTTACTGAAATTTCAGTCATTGAAATCGAAAGAATTCTGCTGAAAAGAGGCCATCGTTACCGCATTGGTAACGATGGCCTTTTGTGTCGATGATTATGGACACCTTGGGCCGTCAACCGAGTCAACCTGTCAACCAATGGAGAAACATCAGCCACTACCAAGATCGCGCGGGTTTTGTGCCCCGTGCCATTCAGACATGCTCAGGGTCCCCGGCGACCTCCCAACACCTTGTGCAATTGCACTGGTGAACTGTGTGTTCACCCGGTTCACCAGTTCACTAAGCTGCGCACCTGTCCGCTAACAAAGTCCGGCGGGTTTCCGACCCCGTATGTGTCAAAAAGCCTCAGGGGCCCCGGCACCTGCTGAGTCTCATCGCTGTCGGAACGCGTTGCTAATGGGGGGCGGGGGACGGATACCTTTTAAATGTGGTGTTACAGGTGTTACAGGTGTTGCGCAATAGATTAAGTATCTGTTTTTAAAGGATAAAAGTGATGTAACACCCGCTTGTGGCTTACCTTGTGTCTGGTGTAACACTGCGGAACGGTGTTACGGGATTTTAAGATCCCCTGTTGTACAAAACCTGCAGGCGCAGGGTTCGGGCTCAGACTTTTCCTACAGACTTGACGCTGCCCGGTGCGCTAGTCTTTCGAGAACTATTGAACGCATTGACCTCCTAATCGAGGTTTTAGAATGCACGACAAGGACGACGAATGACTCCCTCCGCTCGATTGGGTGACAAGCATGTCTGCCCATTGCCCGGCCATGGCATCACCCCAATTGCTTCCGCCAGTGGCGACGTAAATATCAACTTTATGGGCTCCGCACGTGTCGGCGATACATGTGGTTGTGGTGCCGTAATCACCACAGGGTTTCCATCGATTCAGGTTAATGGCCGTCCTATGGCCCACCTGGGCAGTCCTACCAGCCATGGCGGAACCGTCATCACCGGGTCAGGTGATGTGGGTGGCGGGTTTGTGATGGGCGATGCTGGTGGTGCAACCATCATCAACTTCGTGGCACTGGGTGCGTTCCGTCCAGACGGCACTTTGGACGATGAAAGGATGGCGACCTTGCTCGCTGATCCAAATTTGAAAGAGAAGGCTCTAGCAGCGAATGCTTTGGTAGATCCGCAGGCCAGCACCGAACAACCCGAAGCTAAGACAGAGCCAGAAGCACCCACTGCGTGCAAAGACCCCGACATGATGGAGCAGCTGGCCGAATACATTGCCGATGAGATGAACCGGAATATCAAAGACCCGGCAGTCTTGGAAATGAAAGAACTAAACAGCTTCGATCCTGAGGCGGAAACCAAGAAGTTTATGGAGCTTCCGCTCTACCTGCGCCTAGGGCGAGACCCCCAGTTTTACAGCATGGCACTGGGGAAAAAGGCGAAGTCTTTCGCCATCTGGACGAAACAGGTGGGGCAGGGTCAGGATTGGGACCACAAGAAAAAACTGGCCAAACTGTTCGGTGCACCTTGGCACAAGCAAGGGGCGTATGACTTCTACTACGACATCTGGTCGAACATCCACTATGGGTACGTCGGCTTAGCCGGTGGACTCTCTGAGAGCGTGCAATTGGACGGCGCTGGCGTTGAGCAAATAGGCTCAGACAGTTGGCGCTTCCTCCAAGACCCTAAGAGGTTTGATGGTCCACGAAGGACGGAGGGCGTACAAGGGATTCGAGCATGGGACGATGCTCCTGATCGGGTGTCGATCATCCTCGGAATGGAACTCTACAAGGAGTATCCGAACGGCGGTGTCAGTGCGCAAATCATCATGGACAAGGTTTTGGCAGTGCCAATAGCTGACTGGGGTACAGGGGTTCAAAAACATGTCTGCGAGTGAAAAGCGACCACGGCATATTGGGCGTTGGATAGGGCTTTTTCTCATTGGTGCTGTGGCGTGTTGGTACGTAGCAATACCGCGAGTAATCGTTTTCTACTCAAAAGACGGTACCAAGAAAATTAGTTACGTTCTGAACACCCAGCACACCATCGTTCGCGGTGAACTGCTGCCTGGAAAGACAGCGGGTGACGTAGGACATATCTTTCCTAGTGATGACTTTTTCATGCGTCTCGACTGGTGGGATGCGAAGGGCCTGAACCGTTGCGCCATGATTACGCCACAATGGCCGACAACGGAAATTCATATTGACCGTAACGGTGAGGTTGACACTAGTGAAGGCAGTGGCACTGATAGAGATCGATTGAAAGTTTGTAAGTAGGGTTTGTGGTCGCTGGGGTACTGCTTGACCTTTCTCTGTTTGTCGAGAAAGGCAGATAACGGCCTGAAGCAGTCATTGAGAGCCAATGAAGCCAGATTAGCAGCTACTCTGCTTATAAATAGATTTTTTTTGGCCCGTATATTGGAATGGCAGACGAGGAGAAAACTGATGTTTGATTACTTGGGGAACTTTCCAATTTCGGCCGATCTACTACCGCAACGCCTTCGCTCTCTTTTGGAGCCAATCGGAATCGATCCGTTGGAACGAGTAGCGGTCAGTAGTTTTACTGAAACAGAATGCTCAGAATGGAACAGAGAGACCGTTCACATGGTGATGGCTGTCGTTCCTGACGACGGGAATGCGACGCCAGTCCTTCATTGTGACAGTGTTGTGGCGCACGGATTACCAATTGTCCGAGAGAAAGGTAGCGAACGAGATTTCGCGCCGAGTGTGAGCGGTCATGATTACGTGGTTGCCTCGTGGGGTAGCAGCTTATTTTTCACCTATAACTTGGCCGAGAAAGTATGGATGTCACTGGGTTTAACGCCCCGCTGCATTGGCAATGAGCAACAACGCTTAGTTTACGATGACTTGAGCCTTCCTGAGTTCGGAGTCGCGGAAGGAGAAGTGTCTTTTCAGTACAATTTCAGCCCCTCCCGAGATGTTAACTGGTTAATGTCCAACGAGTATCTTCGCAAGTATCTGTGGCTTAGGGGGGGGCGTGGCGTTCGTCAGTTCTACTACCAAGTGACACTCAAAGATAGCCTTCCATTGCGTAAGTTGATGAATGGCTCTAAGTTTTTTTCCCTTGGTACGCCGGGAAGTTGGCTTGAAGGTGATCTTCGGGAAACAGAGGATGGTTTGCTGCTTCAAGTATGGGCCACGGTAGATGCCGTATCCTGTGAGCTTTGCCCTCAGCAGACTGCAGATGGTC
Organism: Pseudomonas sp. NPDC079367; assembly: GCF_044542195.1. Classification (NCBI taxonomy): domain Bacteria; kingdom Pseudomonadati; phylum Pseudomonadota; class Gammaproteobacteria; order Pseudomonadales; family Pseudomonadaceae; genus Pseudomonas; species Pseudomonas sp. NPDC079367. Next base: position 32,087 of record NZ_JBITTW010000044.1, on the reverse strand, counting down.
TGACTTGGCCAGGTGTTGTTGGAAAGGTTACTCACGCTAGCGCAAACGACATTGTCAGGAGCGATAAGACAGTCTATCTCGATGATAGATTTCTCGAAAGATATGAACAGAACAGGCTCTATGATAGTACGCCCGTTGATATGCATGGTGATTGGAACTGTAGCCCTTCATACCTGGGGCAGTGGTCTTTTACAGGGTGTCGGCGAGTAGGAAGAAACCTAATTGAGGTGGAAATAAGGGACTTGTACAAGGGAGTACCAGTTCGAGAAACTTTACATGCTCATATCCATGCTGTTGATTTAGGGGTTGTGAAGCACGACCTGACTGAAGAACACATTGTTTCCAAAGTGGATAGGTTTCTCTCACAAATGTTGTCCCTGGGAGAGAACCTTTCCCAGCTCGGGACGGCGCTAGGCATAGAAAAATCCGCTGTCGAACTGCTAGGGTTTACGCGGCATGCCATTGAAGCTGATGGTTGGCTGAATTATCCTCAAGTTACAAAACTTGCCCAAGTGTCTCCCTTGGATATGACCCAACAAGGCTTTCTCGCTCGATGCAAATCTGTACATGAAATCTGGCAGAAACTTCCCGATGGTTTCCTCAAACAGATTCTAGAAGCGATGGGTGTTCCGCGAAAGTCGGTCGCCAGTCTAGGTACCTTAAAGCTTCTACAGGCATTACTGAACCTCCTAGCGAGTTTTGATGAAAACTGTGAAGCGCCGGATGCGCTCAAAAGTAAGAATGAGCCAGACGGCTGGAATGCCAAAAATGACGATATTGCAATGTTGTTCGTTAACTACGATCTTCGTATCGCTGACGCCCACGATTCAGTGAGTAAGATTGTCGAAAGGTTGCAGGACCAAGGCTTCGATACTGCTACATTGCATCAGGGACATGGCAGAGCGCTGGATTTTGTTTTGGATGGTGTGATCAGCTCCTTTGCAGCAATTAATAGGCCGTTGAGCAGAATTCTTGCCCGCGGGTGACTAGCTCTGTTCCATGTAGCGGCTGAGCATGACATGAAGTGTGCCCGGCAGACGCGCAAACCAATCATTTCTCCAGCTGGAGCGGGCTGGGCAGACCGGAGTAGCAATGCACAACTACACGCACAAGAAAATTGCAGAGTTCATAAACACACTTGATGTCATGCCTTCCGATCAATCTCAATATGATGAGTGGATAACTGCAGCAGGACACCTCCGTTTCTTAAATAACAACGCTAATTCTGACGAAGTTGTTATATTTGCAAATGGGGAATATACCTACGTCGACACGATCCTCGTTCCTCGAAAATGGCTAGTTCGTGCTGATCGAAGCAAAATTTCAAGCCTAACGTTTGACTCCTATAGCTCTGTAGCAAGTTATGTTTGGGGTGGAGGAAAAAAAGACGTATGGGTTGAACGCGGAGTTCAGTTGGAATTTAATGGTAAACAGGTTGGCTCTCAACTCGTATTCTGCAGATCATTCGAAGGGTGGGAGGGCAAGGGGCAGCATTATGTCGAAATAAATCAAGAGTATGCTCATATTGCTGGAATTCATTGGCGGCCGGAAAAAAACGCTTATTGCCGCTTTGACGAGCTAGGAGATCTCGAAGCTACTGTATCTATAACTAATAGAAATGCTACAGAGAATCTGACCCTCGTAACATTCAAGTGGGATGAGCTTGAAAAATATCTTTCGGCGATGGATTCAGTGCTTGTTCGCAGATTTGATTTCACACTGCTGCGCCGAGATAAATTTAACGGGTGGCCGAAAATTCCACCAGTTGAGACTGATGCGTCCAATGAAATGTCCTACCATCAACTTGTATGCCCAGGACATGCAGCTTATACCACAGGTCGGCAAATAATCCGTCCAAAGAAAACGAAGAAGTCCATACAGAACGAAATAAGAGGTGTAGTAGGAGATTCCCCAAAAAGGCAATTTGCTGAATTTATTGCCTTCGACTTTCGAAACAATATGGTCACCGAAATATCGACATCCCCAGAAGCTACCACAAATTATTTTCAAGCAGAGGGTAATTCTCTGCCCTTTGAGCTTTCACCTGTATTCTTCCGTCCGGAAGTGCTTTCCAAGTATAAGACGGATCGTGACAAGTACTCGTTTGTGGATCGAGACTTATACTGCAGAAATGCTTGGAGATTAAGAGGTATTGATGTCAATGAGGCTGGTCAAGTCCATGCTTACATTTGTGATCTTCGTAATATTCCATATAAGGAGCAGCTTCATTGGCTTAGTTACAACGAAAAGCCGAAATCCAGCATATCGCAGCGCGCAATAATTAATGATTTCGAAGGTGAATGGGTCGATTCGGCGGATCCTTTGAGAAACCTCTTGAACCGCCTGAGAGATTGGAATCGTGAAAATACAGCATGGTGGTCATTGAGCGATGAAAAGCTGCTCGAGCGGGTAGTTACGCCTATTTCAGCGAGTCGAGACGAGTGGGCAGATGCGATTATGGATTTAGCGAAGCTTGTCGTAGAAGGTTTTCAAATCAAGCCGATACGTGCAAAGCTAGATAAGAGCCAGATCGTTTACATGACGGAGGAGCGCAGTATTTCTTTACTGGAGAAGCTGTACAACCATAGTCTCTCCGTTGGCAGTGCTCAAAAGCTGAGTGGGCTTAGAAGCGTCCAATTACTTAGATCAAAAGTCAAGGGGCACGTCACAGGTAGCGAAGGGGAAGAGCTAACAGAGAGGGCACTTCTAGACCATGAGACATTCTCGAATCATTTTCGATATATCTGCACGCAAGTTGAAAATGATCTTAAAAATATAGAAGATCTTTTTTCAGCGGATGGTGTGAGCAACCAATAACTATAAGTTTTCTCCAAGAAATATGCGGTGCGCTTTAGCGATTGGAAATCGTGGTATGATAAGTTACTAGCTGGCTTTGTGGGAGAGAGTTATGCCAAGTTTTGTATGGGAAAGAGACACGGAAGATGCGTGGAATGAACCCTATGAGTATGGAGGGCAAGAGCAATTTCATAGAGAGGCTAGTAAAGTTCTGTCATTAATAAAATCTCATTACGCAACCAAAGATATGTACTTTGATCGAGATGAGAAATCTCTCGATAAAGCAATCTGGCTAATACAAATAGATGCTCTGGAAGCGTTAGTGGATGCCTTGAAATTAACTGAAGAAAAGAGGCATCGAATTGCCGCGCGTCTATTTCGTGATGCGGTAGAAACAATGGATATTTCAGCTTATTTTTATCTGGCAGGTGACAGAGGTAAGAAAGAGCTTGATAAATGGTATGATAATGAGGTAATTCCGCATCGGATTTTTAGAGAATTCATAAAAAAACATGAGTGTCAGGATAAAGCTAAAAACTTAAGTAGTCTATACAGCGATCTTAGTAAGTACACACATAGAACACATGACGCAATAACCAAAAGTTATCTTCTCGGAAGAAACAATAAAATTGCCTATGATGGATTTTCCGAAAGCGGCTTTAGAGTGCTTCCACATGTCATATCTCTTTCGTACGCAATAATAGCAGCGCTAATTAAAAGATTTGTTACGATTGCTGAAAGTACCCAGCAAATTGACTCTGCCAAAATTCTTGATATTTGGTCCGCCTCATTAGAGGAGGAGACAGTGCCAAGACGCTTTGGTCCAGGGCCGGGGCAGTTATTAAGAAGTGCTCCTATAGAGTTTGAGCTAAAATTGGATGAAGGCTAACTAATTTGTGCTCGGTTAATAGATACTTCTAGGTTTGCTTTTGGCCGAAAGCAGTGTCCGATCTTTCTAGTGGGATCTAGAAAATATATGAGATTCGTAAGGCGGCTGTGAGTTGATTATGATATTGCTCTTTTCAATCAAGTAGTCACTAAAAAGGGCCCGAGTGGGCCCTTTTTCAGGTGAAGCTGACTTACTTCTTAAGCCATCCCTCGACGACGTCGGCACCGTGCATCGCTTTCCACTCTTTCAACGCCTTGTGATTCCCACCTTTGGTTTCGATCACTTCACCGGTATTCGGGTTTTTGTATACCTTGAGTTCGCGTGGTTTGCGTTTGTTTGCAGCCGGAGCTGGGTTTGGACGCCGCGCCGTGGTTTGCGGCTCAAGAATGTTGATGATGTGCTTCAGACTGAAACCATAGTGTTCAAGCAGCTTGCGCAGCTTGGTCTCGAACTCGATTTCTTTCTTCAGTCCGTCATCACCTTTTAGTGCTTCCAGTGCCTGGAGCTGCTCAGCGAGGTGTTTTTCCAGCTGGCGGTACTCTGCGAGTTTGGACATTGTCTTTCCCTTGAGTGATCGTGAGTAGTTATTAAGATAAAACGAGTTAGTTATAAGTTCAGCGCTATTTTCGACGGTTCAGTTGGTCGTCAATGTGCGTCATTTCCGATTTGATCGCGTTAATCGTCAGCGTTTGTATTGGACTGGATTTGCCCGGGCCTGCGTTGATGGTCTTCAAGAGGGCATTGAGATGGGCCTTCCGAGTTTTGAGCGTGTCAGACCAAATGGCGCTGTTCTGTATCGGCTTGTTCATTACGTTCATCCTTACGTTGTTCCAGATTGCTCATGACTTCAGGTTGGTTCGGCGTCGCTAAGCCGTCGAGATGGAACAAGTCCCGCGCGCGGTACTGGCGCGAGCGAGCTGATAGCTCTTCCCATGTCCACTTCCCAAAGTTCTCGCCTTGCTCTGGAACGGCAAGCTTCATAAGGCCAATCTGGTCACGGCCGAGCAGGTTGTAGTTCGCCCAAAGCTTTCCGCCAACCTCGAACAACGCTTTAGCGGCATCGTTCCATTGCTCTTCGAGTACCGTATGCGATAGCAACAGGGCGGTGCGCTCTATCTCTTCATGCTTTGCCCGAGCTTCTGCGATGTATTTATCTACGGTGACCAGCTCCTGCTCCAGCGCGGCCATGATCAAGTGTTGCCGACGGTTATGTTCGGCGGCAGTAGTCAGGTTCTTTGCGGCCTTTTGTGCGTCGGCGTTCGCGGTTTTCTCGCCTTCGGTATCGCCCCATGCAACGGCCTGCGCGTACGCAGTGGCAGCGTCCGTTTCAGCCTGACGGGCTTTGGCCATGTCCTCTGCCGCTTGTACTTGAATCTGCTCTAGGCGGGTGCTCAGGCTTTGGCGCTTTTCGTTCAGCTCTTGCTCATCAGCCTTCCAGTTATCCATTGTCTCGATGTACCCCGTCATCAAGGATTCGCAATTGGCGAGGTTTTCACTGCGACTGATCCTCCGATCCAAAAGGTCAGCATTGAGATTGCGCGAATCGAAATTCCGTTTCAGCTCGTTGTACGTGTCGCGCAGTGCGCGCTCCTGAGTCGGCTCGATGGTTTCCTCACTTTCCAGCACTGCCTCAAGGGGCAGCATTTCGGCGTGCAGCTGTTTTGCCTCGCTGCGCAGATGGTCGCGACGGTCTTTCAAGTCTTGAATCTCGTTCATGTGTTTATTCTCTTTTCAATTCGATTGGGTTGGTTGAGTGGCTGGCGAGGCCGGGAATGAGCCGGCGCTTCCTCGATCAGCAAAGATGCCCTCAGGCAGCCCGAGCCTCGCTCTCATCCATTCCCGGAATCGTCTTCACGATGTAGCAGCGTTGCGTGCCGAGACCGGGTAACCGGATCAGGCTCGACGCCTTCCCATCCTTTCCCGGTTCCAGAACACCGCGCTGTAGCAGTTCCTTGTTCACCGCGTTGATGTTCATGCCTCGGAAGATCTCCGAGCGCCATAGCTCAGGGAGCACGTAATAGGTGTTGGTGGTGTGCAGGGAATCTCCGAGCCCGTGCTCCAGCGTCTTACGAAAACCCAGTCTGTCGATGGTGCGCGGACCGTGCTCATCGATTTTTGCCGCTGCTGATTCCCAGCGGGTGAATCGACTTTCGCCAAAGCGCTCGATGACCTGGCGCAGCCGAGCCAAGATCGCATCGCCCTCGAAGTTACCCGCGCCGCCGCGCTCGTTCATCCATGCGTTGAGGCACACGCGGGCGGCAGTGGTGGCAGTTCCGTCGGGCCAGCCGGTGATCCCCATCGCGGTGGCCAACTCGCCCGCTGCAGCGGCGAGACCGAAGCGAGCGGCGGCACGGTGCGCTTGTCCACTGGCCGACGCCGGTAACGACTGGGCGATAAAACCTTCCAGCGTGCGGCGCAGGATGGCCGTCCAGCCGTGACGCTTGCCGGGTTCACATAGTGTCGTCAGGAATGCCGTGAGCGGTGTGCCGTAGTACTTCGCTACGCGAGCCTTGAGCGCGTCGGACAGAGCGGCGGCATCTTCGAAACCGTTGAGCGAGTCGAACATCCCGAGGCCTTTGCTGGCGTCGGCCGGGACGGCGAGCATGCGCACCTCCATGCCCGCTTTCAGTTCCTTGTTGGCCTCGGCCATGTGCTGGGCCAGCGTCTTCTCGCCGGTGGAGAGAAACAGCAGGCGCCACTCCTGTACCTGTCGGCCAGCTTGGCCTCGATCGTTGGCGCGTGCCTTGCCGGTGCCGTTGCCGAGCATGTACACGGTCTCGCCAATGATGCGCGGGTCGCACATGCCAATTTCATCCAAGACCAGAAGGCCATCGGAATGCGCGGCGGCGATGGATTCGAGCGCGTTGTCGGTGGACCGCCACGAACGCACCAGACGCGGTCCGCCGTAGATCGAGGCGGCAACTTGCAGGTGCGTGGTCTTGCCACCGGAGCTGTCGCCGTACAGGTGGAATCCGCCCGACTCATGGCCGAGCATGTGCAGCAGCGGCCCTGCGAAGGCCACGCCGACGACAAATGCCAAACGATGGTTACCGACGCAAAGCGCGCCAATCTGCTCCTGCCACTGCTCAAGCGTGCCCGCTTCGCTGATCGGCGGAAGTTGCGAGCCGGCCTCGTAGAAGTGCAAGTGTTCGCTGTGCGCGCCTACCTGCTGCTCGGGTAGTAGAAAGGCAGTGTCATGCCAACCCAAGCGCGTGACCAGTCGAGCCCGTTGCGCGCTGTCGAAGCCGCCGAGATAACTCTGCAGGTCATTGCGTGCATTCCGGCCAGAACGACTGCCTGCGAGGCGTAGCCCCATGTCCACCAGTGGACCCAGCACATCTTTGCCGAAGTCACCGGTCATGGTGCGCGCCGGAATGTTCCAGCGCTTCTTGGCGCCGTCGGGATCGTCAAATTCAACCAACAATCCCCAGTTCTGGCCCTTGTCGTCGCGAGTGCGGGCAAGGATCTCCAGTGGGGAACACACCGGACGCGCTTCGCCGTCGTCACCGGCATAAAACACACCTTCGGACGTCAATCGAAAGCCACCGGGCATCAGATCGTTTTTCGATTTTGTCGGGCGCTTGGCTGCGGGTTTCGTCCTCGCTTCCGGCTTGGCTTCAGTCTGCACCGTGGATGGTTTTTCCTCGACCAAACCATACAGCTCGCCGCTGCTTTGCAGCTCGGCGAAGTGGATGGCTGTCCAACCTTTGGCGGACGCATCGACGGCGTCATCACCTTCGTCCCATTGACCACCCTTGGCAAAAGCGGCGCTGTCGTTCTTGAACGTAGGTTTGCGTTTGAACACCTCAAGCGCGATGACTCGAACCGGGGCGGCGCCGATTTCGCGCAGTTTCTCGGCGACGGTATCCATGCAGACTTTGCCGCTGTCGTCGTTATCCGGCCATAACAGCACGTCGCGCCCTTTGAGGGGTGACAGGTCCGCTTTGTGCCAGGAGTTGGAGCCGTTCGGCCAGCAGGTGGCCACATGGTTCGGCAACAGTTCGGCGGCAGCGTCGGCAGCTTTCTCGCCTTCGCACAAAACTACCGGTGCATCACTGCGCTGAGCGAGTTCATCAAGTCGCAACAGCGGACGTGGATCGGGCAGACCCTGCCAGCGCCATTGCGTGGTCTGGCCATCGGCGCGCTGACACCATGTTAGGGGGGCAAAAACCTTCTTCGGTTTGCCGTCCTCGTCAGGGGCGAAGTCGAAGCGATAGAGCGCCATTAGCGGCTGGCCTTGCGCATCACGGTAGATCCAGACCTTCGACGGCACGCCGTGCTGCCGATGCTTGGCAGGGCACTTGTTCATGGCCTCCGCTGGTATCGGCTGAATAGCAATCCACTCAGGTGCTTTTATTTTGGCAGGAACTGTCTTCGCCTGGGCGGTGCCGGGCCCAACATTCAGTAGGTCTGCGAGTTTGTTGCAGGCCTCGACGTCAGTGCCGCCGTCCAGGTAGCGCACCAGATCAATCAGGTCGCCGCCCTTGTCGCCGGTAGCAAAGTCCGCCCATGTGCCCTTGCTCAGATTGATCTTGAGCGAACCGGCGCGCTTATCGCTGCGGGTTGGGTTGGCTGCTGTGTATTCCTTGCCTCCGTCAACGCGCTTGCCATTGGGCAGCCAGTGCGACAGAACGCGATCAATGTCTTTCAGCGCGGCGGCTTTCACGTCGGCGAAGCTTGGACGTTTTGCGGAGGTGCTCGGGCGTTGGCTCATGCGTCAGCCCTCGGCAGAAACAGTGCGTCGTTGATGTCATCAATCAGCGCTTTGGCCATCTCGCCAAGGTACAGAGCAGGCCAACTGAAACGCTCACCGCTGTCGCTCATGGCGGCGTCGAAGTTGAGTAGGTTGGCGTGATGCTGCAGCAGGGAAACCATCTCCAGTGCATCCTCGACCGGTACTCCGGCATTGAGCCGGAACAACTTCAAATCGGTGGCGTTCACGCGAGTAAATGTGGCGTGACCTAGCGTGGTGGACGTGGTCATAGCGCACCGCCTTTCTGCGCAGCAGGCATCGAGGTGGAGTCGCCGTGCAGGGTCAGCGTCTTGATCAAACCAAGGGTGCCGCGCACGTCCCAGAGGACGGCCGCGATGACGTGATTAGCAAGGCGCGAGGAGTCGTTTTCGAAGTGTTCTTCAAGCAGCGTCAGAACCGAGTCGGCGCGAGCAATGGCGCAGGTGATGGCGTCGATGGGCACACCGGCTTCTGCTGTCGGATTCACGCAGAGCAGGTCTTCGGGCAGGGCGAAACTCAAGGCATTGTTCATTGGGCACCGCCTGCGGTTTCGAGTGCGCGGGCTTTGACCATGTGAGCGTTGTAACGGGAGAGGCGTGTAGCGAGGCTGGAGTTGGCGTGTAAAGCGGCGAGAGCCATTGCACGGTGTGCAGCGGCGCGAACTTTGGACGGATTGAGGGCGTATTGCATTTGTGAAGGCTCCTTGTACTGAGGAACCGCCACCGTCTGCCGCCAAGCAGATTAGGGTGACGGATTGCGCAGGATTGGCGGACCGGCGTACAAGGAGACCGGCGCACCCGAGGGTGCTCCTACGCAACCCGCCATAACACGGGAATGCGGGCACAAAAAAAGCGCCTGCAATCGTAATGGGGGCGCTGTTGCGCCTTGTACTGTTTGGGCCGCCAAGCCCAATCGCTGAATTTGCAGCGACGGCCAGAGAGTAACGTCCGTTTTTCGAAAGTGCAACTGCGCTCATGGCTTGCGGTTTTTTCAGGTGCGGCATAAATTGTTCGTGCATGTAGATTGACCTCAACGCCTCCGGATCGCCCCCGGAGGCGTTTTCGTTTCAGGCATGGGCTTCCCAGCGCAGGGATAGGAGCGGTAGGAAGCCGCCGCTGAGCATCGAGCGGGCGTCTTCATAGGCTTGGGTTTGCTGGCCTTCGTCGACGATTACTGCGCCGGTTTTTTCGCAGTGAAGGGAGAGGGCGCACCAGGTACCGTCAGCCCAACTCAGTACGCTGACCACGCGGCCTCGCTTTTCCTGTCGGCTGCGGTGGCGTTCAAGGCGCTGCATGAGGCGAGTAGAGAATCCGATCCGGCGCAGCACGGAGAACGGATGCATCAAGGCGTTATCAGCGATCTTGCGATTCATGCTGCCTCCTGCGCATTAGCAAACAGTGGCGGCGGTGTTTCGCCTTTGAGCCAAGCGAGGATCTTGCTGTCTTCAGCACAGCGGCGACGGCGTACAACGGCCATTTGCTCGCGGCGTTGTGCAACACACTCCTCGACATAACCGTTCAAGTCGGAGGTCAAGCGCATATCTTGATGAGCGCGCTCGCTTGTTGTCTTCTCGACGGCAAGATCCTCATCCGTGATGCGTTTCCATACCGCCGGATCGTTCGCGAATCCCGCTGATTGATCGACGAGCCAGTAGGTAACCCAGTCGGTCATGCCGCGCGATTTCAACGAGGCGAGGCGGCTTTCGCTCATAGCGAAATAGCCGGAGCCGTGAACGCTCGAAAACTCTCTGCGCACCGCATTTTCGCGGATCAGTTCTGGCAGCTCCCAAGGGTTAGCTTTGAGTGGAAGCACGAAACCGTCAGGGTTGAAAAAGAATGCTTCCTGCTCTTCGCCATTCCAGCTCACTCCTGCGATGGTGCGATGGCGCCAGTTGATCCCCACGGGCTGGTAGAGGCGGAATCCGATGCTGTAAGAGTCTAGAAATGGTCCCGTGAATGGGCAGTAATTGCGCTTCATGCGGCCACCTGGTCACGGGCGGCGATACGCGCTCGTGTCCACGCCTGTACCTCTCCCAAGACCCATGCAACTGGAGCACTTCGGGCGTTGCTGGTACTCAGCTTCACTGGCAGCGGGAATCCGCTCTCAGGTTGGCGCATGAGCTTGTAGATAGTCGGGCGTGCGAGCCCTACGATTGAGATGACCTCCGGCATGCGAATGAGCGTCGTAGCGGGGTCGTGTGGGGTGATGGTTTTTAGTTGGGTAGTCATAGCGATCTAAACCTGTGTGAATAGAGACAACAGGTCATACGCTACGGATGGGAGAGGGAACGGACTGTGTCTGTTCCCCTTTTTATTTCAAGGGTCTAAGGCCTAGGGCGGTCAAATGCTCTCGGATGGTTTTTTTTGTGCCATGTACTGTTTGATCGAAAAGAAGGTTGGTTAGCTCCGCATCGCTAAGGCTTCGCTTCTCAATCTTGCGTCCCTCAATAATCGTTTCTGCGGCAGCCTTGATTTTTGACCGTCGATCCATGGCCTCCGTTTGTGTTTTTGAGCTGGGGTCTAGGTTGCCTTTACCTGCCTCTTGGCCACGCCTCGTTGCTTTCGCTGAGAAAGCTTCGTCGAGTAGTCGGCGCATTAGACTTGATGTGTTGAAACCATTTTTGGATACATCCATGCGCTCCACTTGTTGATAAAAATTTGCCATCAACAGCGTCTGATTAGCCTCTCCCATAAAAACAGCAAATTGCTCTCGTGCTCGAATTTCAAATCCGCTACGTCGATATCGCTCTTTCTCAATGAGGGCGAGGTACTGACGCGGCGATTCATTTCTCAGTTGCTCTATCAGTTCGGCATCGATGTCGTAAGTCGCTAGCTCAAGTTCGAACAGCCAATTCGCGAGGACCTCCAATGCTTGGGTACCGAGCACTAGGGCGAAGGCCGCGACCAGTTGCGAGTCCGTTGCTTGATGATTGAAGCCTGGGAGCTGTCGAATGACATTTGGCAAAGAGCCGGCTTCCGTGGCACTAGCATGTTCGTCGATGACGTCACGGAGTCGAAACAAAGTTCCTGTGACGCGCTCGGCACAGAGCGCGTAGGCCCCATCCTCAAGCCAGAATGAAGTGGCGGCATTGATAAGATCGAATGTTTCTCGAAAATAGTCGTTGAACTGCGGGTACAGCGCTAACTCTAGAACAGCTGTTTCGATATCGTCCATGTCCCTAATTAGGCATTCGACGTCGACTCCTGCAATTTCCAGCTCCGCTAAGTCAGCGTCCAGTTCAATATCCATTCTGGCTCCCCCGTCGCCCCGGAATCGGCGTGTTATCGCAGCGGCGCACGTCAAATGGATAGGCCGCCAGCATGGCTGAGGGGGGTAGAGTCCTGTTACACGATTCAGGGACGTTACACATAGAAAGGGCCGGTGTTTTGCCGCGTGTAACTGGAAATAAACCCAAGGAAATCAATTGTTTACCGTTTTTAGTTACACCTGTAACACGCGTTACACTGGTTTTGCACTGGGTGATAGGTAGGGAAGTCATATTGCCTTTCCAAACTGGCCTTGCACTACATTGCCAGCTGCAAGTCCATCAAGATGATCGGCATACCACTGCATCATGGTTACGCGCTGCTCTAAGTATTGAGCTTTGTTGTAGACCCCTGAAATACCTTCTTCCTTGTGTGCTAGCTGCGCTTCAACATGCTCCTTCGGCCAGCCATGTTCTCGAAGCAATGTACTCGCTGTGTGTCGAGTACCGTGCCCAACGAGGCGACGTTTGTAGCCGATGGTCGCGAAGACTTTGTTGATTGTGTTTTCGCTGATGGTCGGGTTCTTGGCTCCTACGCCGGGGAAAAGCCAGCGACTCCGTCCTGTTAGGCAGTGCAGTTCCTTAAGGGCGGTAACCGCTTGCTGGGGCAAAGGGCACACAAAATCCCGACGCATCTTCATCTTGGCGGCGGGCGTGGTCCAGATGGCTTTCTCAAGGTCGAACTCTTTCCATTCGGCCAAGCGCACCATGCCTGGACGCGATGCTGTCCATAAACAAAGCCATGCAGCTGTGCGGGCTGTCAGTCTGCTCGGAGTGTTTTTTAGTGCGTGAAGAAATTCAGCCAGCTCAGGTTCAAGCAAGTGTGGGTGTTGCTGAGTCTTAGGGGCCTGCGCTGCAATATCACGAAGGCGGCTGCCCGGATCGTTTTCAGTCAGTCCTAATCCGATAGCACGGCCGAAAATCTGGTTGACCCAGGTGCGACACTTTTCCGCCACGTTGTGTGCGTTTCGGGCTTCGAGGGATGCCTGAAGATTCGCGCAGTCGGTACGGGTTATTTCATCGAGTGGCTTATCTCCCAATGCTGGGAGTATGTCTTTGTCGAGGTAGGTGCGAATTTTGTTAAGGGTGGAGGTGGCGAGGCCCTTTTCCTCTTTGGCCTTCAGCCAAGCTTCAGCAGCCGCTCGAAAGGTTCTAGTCTTGGCAGCGTTAATGGCTGCTTTGGCAGATCTCTTCTGTTCGAGAGGATCGGCACCGCTACTTACGATCTTGCGTAGATCGGCCGCTTTGTCTCGTGCAAGTGCACCGCTTACTTCCGGGTAACCCCCGAGCCCCATCCATGCCCAATTGCCCGCCGGACGTTTGTAGCGAAGCTGCCAAGACTTGCCACCATCAGGTTTGACCCTGAAATAGAGGCCGTTTCCGTCTAGCTCCCGGTATTCCTTTGATTCCGGCTCCAATCCCGCGAGTGTCGTGTCAGCGAGAGGGCGGCGCTTGATGTCTGCGCGCTTCATCCTTGTATCCCAAAGTTCGGTAATTTTCTCAGGATACAAGCAGGGATACAGGGATACAACGGATAAAGGGATACAGGAGTAGATAGCCAGACACAAAAAAACCGGCTCAAGTGGCCGGTTTCTCTGGGTCTGAGAGTCTGGTAGAGACTTTCAGATACTGCTATATGGTGCCCCGAGGGAGACTCGAACTCCCACTCCTTTCGAAATCGGATTTTGAATCCGCCGCGTCTACCAATTCCGCCATCAGGGCTCAATGGCGGCCAAGAATAGAGAGGTGATTACCGTTGGTCAATCACGTTTCATGGTCAATTTTCGATATTTCCGCTAGACTTTCCGGCCCTGCTAGACGAACCCCATCATGCGCGTTGCTGACTTTACTTTCGAGCTTCCTGATTCGCTGATCGCCCGCCACCCCTTGGCCGAGCGTCGCGGTAGTCGCCTGCTGACCCTCGATGGGCCGAGCGGCGCCCTGGCACACCGTCAATTCACTGATTTGCTTGAGCATTTGCGCCCGGGCGATTTGATGGTGTTCAACAATACCCGGGTGATTCCGGCGCGGCTGTTCGGGCAGAAAGCGTCCGGCGGCAAGCTGGAAATTCTCATCGAGCGCGTGCTCGATGCGCACCGCGTGCTGGCCCATGTGCGCTCCAGCAAGTCGCCGAAACCGGGTTCGAAGATTCTTATCGATGGCGGTGGCGAAGCCGAGATGCTCGCGCGTCATGATGCGTTGTTCGAGTTGGGTTTTGCCGAGGAAGTCTTGCCGCTGCTCGATCGCGTCGGGCACATGCCGTTGCCTCCTTATATAGATCGTCCGGATGAAGGCTCGGATCGCGAGCGTTATCAGACCGTGTATGCCCAGCGTCTGGGCGCGGTCGCGGCGCCGACGGCGGGGCTGCATTTCGATGAGCCGCTGATGCAGGCGATTGCCGCCAAGGGTGTCGAGACTGCGTTCGTGACGTTGCACGTCGGCGCGGGGACGTTTCAGCCGGTGCGTGTCGAGAAGATCGAAGATCACCACATGCACAGCGAGTGGCTGGAAGTCGGCCAGGATGTGGTCGATGCGGTCGCTGCGTGCCGTGCGCGTGGCGGTCGGGTGATTGCGGTCGGCACCACCAGCGTGCGTTCGCTGGAAAGTGCGGCGCGCGATGGTGTACTCAAGCCGTTTAGTGGCGACACCGACATCTTTATCTATCCGGGCCGGCCGTTTCATGTGGTCGATGCCCTGGTGACCAATTTCCATTTGCCGGAATCCACGCTGTTGATGCTGGTTTCCGCGTTTGCCGGTTATCCCGAAACCATGGCCGCCTACAAGGCCGCCGTGGAAAACGGTTACCGCTTTTTCAGCTACGGGGATGCGATGTTCATCACCCGCAATCCCGCTCCAACTGCCCCTGAACAGTCGGGCCCAGAGGAAACAGAATGAGTCGCGAATGTCGAATGTCCTTTGAGCTGCTGGCCACCGATGGCAAGGCTCGTCGTGGTCGCCTGACCTTCCCCCGTGGCACCGTCGAGACTCCGGCATTCATGCCGGTCGGCACGTACGGCACGGTCAAGGGCATGCTGCCGCGCGACATCGTCGCCACTGGCGCGGAAATCATTCTGGGCAACACCTTTCACCTGTGGCTGCGTCCTGGCACGCAGGTGATCAAGGAGCACGGCGACCTGCACGATTTCATGCAGTGGAAAGGCCCGATCCTGACCGACTCCGGCGGCTTCCAGGTGTTCAGCCTCGGCGCGATGCGCAAGATCAAGGAGGAGGGCGTGACCTTCGCCTCCCCAGTCGACGGCGCGAAAGTGTTCATGGGCCCGGAAGAATCGATGCAGGTGCAGCGCGATCTCGGCTCCGACATCGTGATGATTTTCGACGAATGCACGCCGTACCCGGCTGACGAAGACATTGCGCGGGTATCGATGGAGCTGTCGTTGCGCTGGGCGCAGCGTTCGAAAAATGCCCATGGCGACAACACCGCGGCGCTGTTCGGCATCGTCCAGGGCGGCATGCATGAAAACCTGCGCATGCGTTCGCTCGAAGGCCTCGACAAGATCGGCTTTGACGGCCTCGCCATCGGCGGTCTGTCGGTAGGCGAACCAAAGCACGAAATGATCAAGGTGCTGGATTATCTGCCGGGCCAGATGCCCGCTGACAAACCTCGTTACCTTATGGGCGTTGGCAAACCGGAAGATCTGGTTGAGGGTGTGCGCCGCGGGGTGGACATGTTCGATTGCGTGATGCCAACCCGTAATGCCCGCAATGGGCATCTGTTCATCGATACCGGTGTGCTGAAGATCCGTAACGCGTTCCATCGCCATGATGAATCGCCGCTGGATCCGACCTGCGATTGCTATACCTGCCAGAACTTCTCGCGCGCTTATCTGCATCACCTGGACAAGTGCGGCGAAATGCTCGGCAGCATGCTCAATACCATCCATAACTTGCGCCATTATCAGGTGCTGATGGCTGG
>NZ_JBITTW010000044.1:0-16461 GCF_044542195.1 Pseudomonas sp. NPDC079367 | reverse complement strand
TGCCTTCTACGCCAAACGCGGACTTCCCGTTCCGCCTTTGGACTGAGTTTTCTGACCCCAAGATTCAACATTTGCAACTGGAGTGCTAAATGAGCTTTTTTATCTCTAATGCCATGGCTGACGCCGCTGCACCGGCTGCTGCAAGCCCAATGGGCGGCGGCTTCGAGTGGATTTTCCTGGTCGGCTTCCTGGTCATCTTCTACCTGATGATCTGGCGTCCACAGGCCAAGCGCGCCAAAGAGCAGAAGAACCTGCTGAGCAGCCTGCAGAAGGGTGACGAAGTCGTGACCACTGGCGGCATCGCCGGCAAGATCACCAAGGTTGCCGATGACTTCGTGGTCCTGGAGGTTTCCGACACCGTGGAAATGAAGTTCCAGAAAGGCGCCATCGCTGCCACGCTGCCAAAAGGCACGCTGAAAGCGATCTAAGAGCAACAACTTCTACTCAATCGACGGGGCGCGCAAGGCGCCCCGCGTTCATAACGGGCGGCGTGATGCTGAACAAATACCCTCTGTGGAAATACATTCTGATCCTGGCGGTGCTGGCGATCGGTCTGATTTATTCCGCTCCCAATCTTTACCCTGATGACCCGGCCATTCAGATCAGCGGCGCCAGCACGGCTCTGCAGGTCAATGACGCCGATCTGGCTCGCGTCAGCACGGCGCTGAAAGAGTCCGGCATCAACGTCAAGGCGGCCACGCTGACGGCGGGCGGCAAGGGCGGTCTGATCCGTCTGAGCAAGGCTGAAGATCAGCTGCCAGCCAAGGACGTTGTGCGCAAGGCATTGGGTGATGACTACGTCGTCGCGCTGAACCTGGCACAAACCACTCCGCAATGGCTGCGCAACCTAGGTGCGCACCCGATGAAGCTGGGTCTGGATTTGTCCGGTGGTGTGCACTTCTTGCTCGAAGTGGACATGGACAAAGCCCTCGATGCGCGCCTGAAAGTCTACGAAGGCGACGTCAAGAGCCTGCTGCGCAAAGAGAAGCTGCGCTATCGCAGCCTGCCGCAACTGGACGGTGCCATTCAGTTGGGCTTCAGCGATGAAGATGCCCGTGAACAGGCCCGTGCGCTGATCCGCAAGAACTTCAACGATTTCGACATTGTTCCGGCCGACCTCAATGGTCAGCCGGTGCTGCGTCTGGCGATGACCCCGGCCAAGCTGGCGGAAATCCGTGAATACTCCATCAAGCAGAACCTGACCACGGTACGTAACCGCGTCAACGAGCTGGGTGTTGCCGAACCGATCGTGCAGCGTCAGGGCGCCAACCGCATCGTGGTTGAGCTGCCGGGCGTGCAGGATACTGCCGAAGCCAAGCGTATTCTCGGCAAGACGGCCAACCTTGAGTTCCGTCTGGCCGCTGAGCCGGGCGCTTCGAAAGCCACTTCCGAGTCGTTCGAATTCCGCGAAGGCAACCGTCCGCCAGCGCAGATCGAGCGTGGTCTGATCATTACCGGTGACCAGGTCACCGACGCCAAGGCCGGTTTCGGCGAGCACGGCACACCGGAAGTGAACATCCGTCTGGATGGCCACGGTGGCGAGCTGATGAGCCGCGCGACCCGTTCCAACGTCGGTCGCAGCATGGCAGTGATCTTCATCGAACAGCGCCCGGTGACCACTTACACCAAGCAGGTTGTCAACGGCGTCGAGAAAGACGTGCCGGTGCAGACCTTCAAGGAAGAGAAGAAGATCATCAGCCTGGCGACCATTCAGTCGCCGCTGGGTGCGCAGTTCCGTATCACCGGCCTGAACGGCCAGGGCGAATCGTCCGAGCTGGCACTGCTGCTGCGTGCCGGTGGTCTGGCGGCGCCGATGTACTTCGCCGAAGAGCGCACAATCGGTCCGAGCCTGGGTGCTGACAACATCACCAAAGGTATCAATGCGTCGCTGTGGGGCATGCTGTTCGTGTCGCTGTTCATTATCGCCATCTACCGCTTCTTCGGCGTCATCGCCACCGTCGCGCTGGCGGTGAACATGGTGTTGCTGCTGGCGCTGATGTCGCTGCTGGGTGCCACGCTGACCCTGCCGGGCATCGCCGGTATCGTGTTGACGATGGGTATGGCGGTCGACGCCAACGTGCTGATCTTCTCGCGGATCCGTGAAGAGATCGCCGCCGGCATGACCGTGCAGCGTGCAATCAACGAAGGCTTCGGCCGGGCATTCACCGCGATCCTCGATGCCAACCTGACCACCTTGCTGGTGGGCGGCATTCTCTTCGCCATGGGCACCGGCCCGGTGAAGGGCTTCGCAGTGACCATGTCCCTCGGGATCTTTACCTCGATGTTCACGGCCATCATGGTGACCCGCGCAATGGTCAACCTGATCTTTGGCGGACGTGACTTCAAGAAGTTGTGGATTTAAGGGGCTGCCATGTTACGTACAATCAACTTCATGGGCGTTCGCAACTTCGCGTTCGGCGTCACCGTGTTGCTTACCGTCATTGCCTTGTTCAGTGTCGCCACCAAGGGCATGAACTGGGGG
This sequence comes from Pseudomonas sp. NPDC079367, assembly GCF_044542195.1. Lineage (NCBI taxonomy): Bacteria > Pseudomonadati > Pseudomonadota > Gammaproteobacteria > Pseudomonadales > Pseudomonadaceae > Pseudomonas > Pseudomonas sp. NPDC079367. Next base: position 13,979 of record NZ_JBITTW010000044.1, on the reverse strand, counting down.
CTGGACTTTACCGGCGGTACGCTCATCGAGCTGACCTACGAGCGTCCTGCCGATGTCACCAAGGTTCGCGAGCAGTTGGCGAGCTCGGGTTATCACGAAGCTATCGTGCAGAACTTCGGCGCAACTACCGACCTGCTGGTGCGTATGCCGGGTGAAGACCCGCAGCTCGGCCATCAGGTCGCGCAAGCGCTGCAGAAAGTCGGCGGCGACAACCCGGCGACGGTCAAGCGTGTCGAGTTCGTCGGCCCGCAGGTCGGTGAAGAACTGCGCGACCAGGGCGGCCTCGGCATGCTGCTGGCGCTGGGCGGCATCCTGATCTACCTGGCTTTCCGCTTTCAGTGGAAGTTCGCGGTCGGCGCCATCGTGTCGCTGATCCACGACGTGATCGTGACCATCGGTATCCTGTCGTTCTTCCAGATCACCTTCGACCTGACGGTGCTGGCGGCGGTACTGGCGATCATTGGTTACTCGCTGAACGACACCATCGTCGTCTTCGACCGGGTGCGGGAGAACTTCCGCGTGCTGCGCAAGGCGACGCTGATCGAGAACATCAACATCTCGACCACCCAGACCCTGCTGCGCACCATGGCGACGTCGATCTCGACATTGCTGGCGATCGCGGCGCTGCTGTTCTTTGGCGGCGACAACCTGTTCGGCTTCTCCATCGCGCTGTTCATCGGCGTGCTGGCGGGTACTTACTCGTCGATCTACATCGCCAACGTGGTGCTGATCTGGCTGAACCTGACCACCGAGGATCTGATTCCTCCGGCGAACACCGAGACGGAAGTCGACGACCGTCCATAACGGCCCTCGAAATCCCGGCTGTCAGGCCACGAAAGGCGCGAGTTGAACTCGCGCCTTTTTTTGTGCTCCAAGGCTGGGAGAAGCGCGGGCGCGTCCCGCATGTGATGGTCAGGAGGTTCATGTGAACAAGTCGTTGCTGGTTGGTGCGGTATTGGGTGCTGTCGGTGTCACAGCCGGGGGTGCTGTTGCCACCTACAGCCTGGTTAAAAGCGGCCCTGAGTATGCGCAAGTATTAGCCGTTGAGCCGGTCAAGACACAGATCAAGACTCCACGTGAAGTATGCAAGGATGTAACGGTGACCCGTCAGGCACCGGTGAAAGATCAACACCAGATCGCCGGGACCGTGGTCGGCGCGCTGGCCGGTGGTTTGCTGGGTAACCAGATTGGCGGCGGCACCGGCAAGAAAATTGCCACGGTGGCCGGTGCGGTCGGTGGCGGTTACGCGGGCAACAAGGTGCAGGAGGGCATGCAGGAGCGTGACACCTACACCACCACGCAAACCCGCTGCAACACGGTCAATGACATCAGCGACAAGGTCGTCGGTTACGACGTGCGTTACTCGCTCGACGGCAAGGAAGGCAAAGTGAGGATGGATCGCGATCCGGGCAACCAGATTCCGGTCGACAAGGAAGGCAAGCTGATCCTGTCGCAGAATGAGCCGGGTCAGTAAGGCTCCACTGTTGTGCGAAGAAGCACCCTGCGGGGTGCTTTTTTTGTGCTCGCGATTTCTTCAGCCAACTGATCTCCTGTTGATTTCCCTGATCAGTGTAGGAGCTGCCGAAGGCTGCGATCTTTTGATCTTGCTTTCAAAAAACAAAGTCAAAAGATCGCAGCTACAGGGAATGGTGTTAAATCGCAGGCATAAAAAAAGCACCCCGAAGGGTGCTTTTCTGTTAGCCGTGAGCTTAGCGCTTCAGCGAAGCCGGCAGGTGCGGCTGGATCGCCGTCAGCACTGCCTTAAAGCATTTGGTGTTACCGGCAACGATATGGCCTTTTTCAAGGAAGTCGTGACCGCCAGTGAAGTCGCTCACCAGGCCGCCGGCTTCCTGAATCAGCAGCGCGCCTGCAGCCATGTCCCACTCGGACAGGCCCGACTCCCAGAACGCATCAAAACGACCGGCAGCCACGTAGGCCAGGTCCAGGCTTGCCGAACCGGCGCGGCGGATGCCGGCAGTCTGGCCAACCAGGGCGCGGAACATGCCGAGGTAGTTGTCGAGGTTGTCCATCTGATCGTCCCGGAACGGGAAACCGGTACCGAGCAGGGCGCCGTCGAGGCTGGTGCGACCGCTGACGCGCAGGCGACGACCGTTCAGTTGGGCGCCGCGACCACGGCTGGCGGTGAATTCTTCCTGGCGGACAGGATCCAGAACCACGGCGTGTTCCAGGCGACCACGATATTTGCAGGCAATGCTCACAGCAAAGTGCGGAATGCCACGCAGGAAGTTGGTGGTGCCGTCCAGCGGATCGATGATCCACAGGTACTCTTCGCCTTCGATGCCGGTGCCAGCGTGCAGGCCGGTCTCTTCACCCTGGATCGAGTGATTCGGGTAAGCCTTGCGCAGGGCATCGATGATTTTCTGTTCAGCGGCGCGATCAACCTCGGATACGTAATCCTTGGCGTCTTTTTCGTCGACCTTGATGGTATCCAGGCGCTCGATGGAGCGGAAGATCAGTTCACTGGCGCTGCGGGCGGCGCGCAGCGCGATATTCAGCATGGGCTGCATGGATGTGTCACCTAAGGTTGTTAAAGAAAGCCGCGCATTCTATCAGAACTTTTCTTCAGGTGAAGGACGCTGTTCGCTTTCATAGCTTAACGGTAGGCTGTTCTGTAAGATTTGCCCCCCTTTCCAATGTCCGAGAGCGCCTCCCTTGCTGCAGAACATTCGTGTCGTCCTGGTCAATACCAGCCACCCCGGAAACATCGGCGGGGCCGCGCGCGCCATGAAAAACATGGGTCTGTCGCGACTGGTGCTGGTCGAACCGCGGGTCTTCCCGCATCACGAGGCCGATGCCCGCGCCTCTGGTGCCGGTGACATCCTTGAAAGCGCACAAGTCGTCGCCACGTTGGAAGATGCTTTGGTCGGCTGCAATCTGGTGCTCGGCACCAGTGCTCGTGATCGTCGTATTCCCTGGCCGCTGCTTGATCCGCGCGAATGCGGCAACAAAGTGGTCGAGGAGGCCGGGCGGGGCGCCGAAATCGCTTTGGTGTTCGGGCGTGAAGATTCCGGCCTGACCAACGAAGAGCTGCAGCGATGTCACTTTCACGTGCACATCCCTTCCGACCCGACGTTCAGTTCGCTGAACCTGGGGGCGGCGGTGCAGGTGTTGAGTTATGAAGTGCGCATGGCCTGGCTGGCTGCACAGGGTCAGCCAAGCAAGGTCGAGAAAGAAGAAGTGGCTTCGGTGAAAAGCGCCGAGTTGGCGACCATGGATGAACTGGAACGATTCTATGAGCACCTGGAGCAGACGCTGGTCGCCATCGAATTCCTCGACCCGGAAAAACCACGGCACTTGATGGCGCGCCTGCGCCGGTTGTACGGACGCAGCTCGGTCAGCCGGGCGGAAATGAATATTTTGCGTGGCATCCTCACGGAAACCCAGAAAGCGGCCCGTGGCGAGCTTCTAAAGCGGAAGGATTGAATAATGTTTGAGCGTTTGCGTGAAGATATCCAAAGCGTATTCCATCGAGACCCGGCGGCACGTAACGCTTTTGAAGTCCTGACCTGCTACCCCGGCATGCATGCGATCTGGATTCATCGTCTGGCCGGCATGCTCTGGCGCAACGATCTGAAGTGGCTGGCGCGGCTGGTGTCGAACTTCGGTCGCTGGCTGACCGGGATCGAGATTCATCCGGGTGCCAAGGTCGGGCGGCGTTTCTTCATCGATCACGGCATGGGCATCGTTATTGGTGAAACCGCCGAGATCGGCGATGACGTGACCATTTATCAGGGTGTGACCCTTGGCGGTACCAGTTGGAACAAAGGTAAGCGCCACCCGACGCTGGGTGATGGCGTAGTGGTCGGTGCGGGCGCCAAGGTGCTCGGTCCGTTCACGGTGGGTGCTGGGGCCAAGGTCGGCTCCAATGCCGTTGTGACTAAAGAAGTGCCGCCGGGCGCCACTGTGGTGGGGATTCCGGGGCGGATCATCGTCAAGACCGATGAAGAGCAGGACGCCAAACGCAAAGCCATGGCGGAAAAGATCGGTTTCGACGCCTACGGTGTCAGCGAAGACATGCCCGACCCGGTGGCCCGCGCCATCGGCCAATTGCTCGATCACCTGCAAGCGGTTGACGGGCGTCTGGAGGGGATGTGTGGTGCGTTGAAGGATCTGGGCAGCAATTACTGTGCGAAAGATCTGCCGGAACTGCGAGAAGAAGACTTCGCCTGCGTCAAGGGCAAAGACGAATCCAAGGCCGGCTAAAGCCTCTGTAGGAGCTGCCGAAGGCTGCGATCTTTTGATTTTGCCTTCTTAAGATCAAAAGATCGCAGCCTTCGGCAGCTCCTACAAAGGCGTCCAGCAGCTGGTGTGCCATTGGGCTGCAGACCCTGCTATCATTCGCGCGCTCTTTTGCGGGTAAACCCGACTAAAGCACTAGGTCTTATAGTTGACTTAAATGCTCGGGAATTGCATACTCCCGCCCATTCCGAACTCCGTGGTAACTGTCCATGCGACTGACTACAAAAGGCCGATACGCCGTGACCGCCATGCTTGACCTGGCGTTGCACGCGCAGCACGGGCCGGTGTCTCTGGCCGATATCTCCGAGCGCCAAGGCATCTCCCTGTCCTACCTCGAACAGCTGTTCGCCAAGCTGCGCCGCAGCAACCTGGTTTCCAGTGTTCGCGGCCCGGGTGGTGGCTACCAGTTGTCCCGCGACATGCAGGGCATTCAGGTCGCCCAGGTGATCGATGCGGTGAACGAATCGGTCGATGCCACCAAGTGCCAGGGCCAGGGCGATTGTCATTCCGGCGATACCTGCCTGACCCATCATCTGTGGTGCGACTTGAGTCTGCAGATTCACGAATTTCTGAGCGGTATCAGCTTGGCCGACCTTGTGACTCGCCGTGAGGTACAAGAAGTGGCCCAGCGTCAGGACCAGCGCCGTTGCAGCAGCAAGGCGCCACGCCTGGACAAGATTGAAGCGTCCGCCGTCGAATGACAGCCGAAGAGCTACCCGCGGCACGCCAGCCCTGATTTAGGAGATAGTCCATGAAATTGCCGATTTACCTTGATTACTCTGCAACCACCCCGGTTGATCCGCGCGTTGCGCAGAAAATGAGTGAATGCCTGCTGGTCGACGGAAACTTCGGTAACCCGGCTTCGCGCTCCCACGTGTTCGGCTGGAAGGCTGAAGAGTCCGTCGAAAACGCCCGTCGTCAGGTGGCCGATCTGGTCAATGCCGACCCGCGCGAAATCGTCTGGACCTCCGGTGCCACCGAATCCGACAACCTGGCGATCAAGGGCGCGGCACATTTCTACGCCTCCAAGGGCAAGCACCTGATCACCAGCAAGATCGAGCACAAGGCTGTCCTCGACACCATGCGCCAGCTGGAGCGTGAAGGTTTCGAAGTGACTTACCTCGAGCCGACCGAAGACGGTCTGATCACCCCGGCAATGATCGATGCTGCACTGCGCGAAGACACCATTCTGGTGTCGGTGATGCACGTGAACAACGAGATCGGCACCGTCAACGACATCGCCGCCATCGGCGAGATGCTGCGCGCCAAAGGCGTGCTGTTCCATGTCGACGCTGCTCAGTCCACTGGCAAGGTCGACATCGATCTGCAGAAGCTGAAAGTCGACATGATGTCGTTCTCCGCCCACAAGACTTATGGCCCTAAAGGCATCGGCGCGCTGTATGTCAGCCGCAAGCCGCGTGTGCGCATCGAAGCGACCATGCACGGCGGCGGTCACGAGCGCGGCATGCGTTCCGGCACCCTGGCGACCCACCAGATCGTCGGCATGGGCGAAGCGTTCCGTGTGGCAAAAGAAGACATGGCCGCTGAAAACGTTCGTATCAAAGCCTTGAGCGACCGTTTCTACAAGCAGGTCGAGCATCTGGAAGAGTTGTACGTCAACGGCAGCCTGACCGCCCGCGTCCCGCACAACCTGAACCTGAGCTTCAACTACGTTGAGGGCGAGTCGCTGATCATGGCGCTCAAGGATCTGGCGGTATCGTCCGGTTCGGCGTGCACCTCGGCGTCGCTGGAGCCTTCGTACGTATTGCGCGCCCTGGGCCGCAACGACGAACTGGCGCACAGCTCGATCCGCTTTACCTTCGGCCGTTTTACCACCGAAGAAGAAATCGACTACGCCGCGCAGCAAGTCTGCGAGGCCGTTACCAAGCTGCGCGCTCTGTCGCCGCTGTGGGACATGTACAAAGACGGCGTCGATATCTCGAAAATCGAGTGGGCGGCACACTAACTATAGAAGCCGCCGGATACAGACCCTGTAGCGACGCGGCGTTAACGCAGCGCAGTTGCAGGGTCTCAAGAGCGGCCCTGATGAGTGAGGATTGAGAATCATGGCTTACAGCGAAAAGGTCATCGACCACTACGAAAACCCGCGCAACGTCGGCAAGATGAATGCGGAAGATCCTGATGTCGGCACCGGCATGGTCGGCGCTCCGGCGTGCGGCGCTCCCTCGACGGGCGCGGCAAAGGTGAAGGGATTCGTCTGGGTGTTCGCACTACAGGCTGTTCCGGCCTTGCCTACGTGCTGGAGTTTGTCGACGAGGTAGTGGCGGAAGATCAGGTGTTCGAGAGTCACGGCGAAAAAGTGATCATCGACCCGAAAAGCCTGGCCTACCTGGACGGCACCGAGCTTGATTTCGTCAAGGAAGGGTTGAACGAAGGCTTCAAGTTCAACAACCCCAACGTGCGCGGTGAATGTGGCTGCGGCGAAAGCTTCAACATCTGAGGCTGGTCGTGGGTATTCTTTGTCATTTCGCTTTATTCGAGCTGCAACCGAGCTTCCGCCTGGATCTCGAGCAGTTGGCCACGCGCTACCGTGAGTTGGCGCGCGGCATCCATCCTGACCGCTTTGCCGACGCTTCCGAGCGCGAGCAGCGCTCGGCGCTCGAGCAATCGGCGCGGCTCAACGACGCCTACCAGACGCTCAAGAGTCCGGCCCAGCGCGCACGCTACCTGCTGAAAATCAGCGGGCATGAAGTGCCGATGGAAGTCACCGTCCACGATCCCGAGTTCCTTCTGCAGCAGATGCAATGGCGCGAAGAGCTCGAAGATCTGCAGGACAGTGCCGACCTCGACGGTGTCGCGGTATTCAAGCGTCGCTTGAAGGCGGCTCAGGAACAGCTCAACGAAAGCTTCGCAGCCTGTTGGGATGATGCAGCGCAACGCGAGCAGGCCGAACGCCTGATGCGGCGCATGCAGTTCCTCGACAAGCTCACCTACGAAGTGCGCCAGCTGGAAGAGCGCCTCGACGATTAACCCAGTGCTGCCCTGATTGCACGCTGACAGACAGACAAGACCTGATCACCATGGCTCTACTGCAGATCGCCGAACCCGGCCAAAGTCCTCAACCACACCAGCGTCGTCTGGCTGTTGGCATCGACTTGGGTACAACCAATTCGCTGGTCGCTGCGCTGCGCAGTGGTCTTTCCGAACCGCTGGCCGACGCTAACGGGCAGGTCATCCTGCCGTCCGCCGTGCGTTATCACGCCGACCGCGTCGAAGTCGGCGAGTCGGCCAAGCTCGCCGCATCCTCCGATCCTCTGAACACCGTGCTCTCGGTCAAGCGCCTGATGGGTCGTGGTCTGTCCGACGTCAAGCAATTGGGTGAGCAGCTGCCGTACCGCTTCGTCGGCGGCGAGTCGCACATGCCGTTCATCGACACCGTGCAAGGCCCGAAAAGCCCGGTCGAAGTCTCCGCCGATATCCTCAAAGTCCTGCGTCAGCGTGCTGAGGCGACCTTGGGTGGCGAACTGGTTGGCGCGGTGATCACCGTTCCCGCTTACTTCGACGACGCGCAGCGTCAGGCCACCAAGGACGCGGCCAAGCTCGCCGGTCTGAACGTGTTGCGCCTGCTCAACGAGCCGACCGCTGCTGCTGTGGCGTACGGTCTGGATCAGCATGCCGAAGGTCTGGTGGCTATCTACGACCTGGGCGGCGGTACTTTCGATATCTCCATTCTGCGTCTGACTGGCGGCGTCTTTGAAGTCCTGGCCACTGGCGGCGACAGCGCGCTGGGCGGCGATGACTTTGATCACGCGATTGCCGGCTGGATCATCGATAGCGCTGGCCTGTCCGCCGATCTCGATCCGGGCGCGCAACGCAATCTGCTGCAAACCGCCTGCGCGGCCAAAGAAGCCCTGACCGATGCGGCCAGTGTGGAAGTGGCTTACGGCGACTGGAAAGCACAACTGACCCGCGAAGCCTTCGATGCGCTGATCGAACCGATGGTCGCGCGCAGCCTGAAAGCCTGCCGCCGCGCCGTTCGCGATTCCGGTATTGAACTGGATGACGTCCACGCCGTGGTCATGGTCGGCGGTTCGACCCGCGTACCACGTGTTCGTGAAGCCGTTGCCGAAGCGTTCGGTCGTCAGCCATTGACGGAAATCGATCCGGATCAAGTGGTGGCCATCGGGGCCGCGATTCAGGCTGATACGCTGGCTGGCAACAAGCGCGATGGCGGCGAACTGCTGCTGCTCGACGTGATTCCGCTGTCCCTGGGGCTGGAAACCATGGGCGGGCTGATGGAGAAGGTGATTCCGCGCAACACCACCATCCCCGTCGCCCGCGCCCAGGATTTCACCACCTATAAAGACGGCCAGTCGGCCATGGCGATCCACGTGTTGCAGGGCGAGCGCGAGCTGATCAGCGACTGCCGCTCTCTGGCGCGTTTCGAATTGCGCGGCATACCGGCGATGGTGGCCGGTGCGGCGAAAATTCGCGTGACCTTCCAGGTCGACGCCGACGGTCTGCTCAGCGTGTCTGCCCGTGAATTGGGCTCGGGCGTTGAAGCGAGCATTCAGGTCAAACCTTCCTATGGTCTGACCGATGGCGAAATCGCCAAGATGCTCAAAGATTCGTTCCAGCACGCCAATGACGACAAGGTCGCCCGTGTTCTGCGTGAGCAGCAAGTCGATGCCCAACGCCTGCTCGAAGCGGTGCAGGGCGCGCTGGAGGCCGATGGCGAACGTCTGCTCGACGCCGAAGAGCGCATGGTCATCGAACTGCAAATGCAGGAACTGGCCGAACTGATGAAAGGTACCGATGGTTACGCCATCGAGCAGCAGACCAAACGTCTGTCGCAAGTGACCGATGCTTTTGCTGTCCGCCGCATGGATCAGACGGTTAAAGCCGCTCTGTCGGGGCGCAACCTGAATGAAATCGAGGATATCTGATGCCGCAGGTCATTTTTCTGCCCCACGAGAAGTTCTGCCCTGAAGGCATGGTCATCGAGGCTGCGCCCGGCACATCGATTCTCGAACTGGCCCACGAACACCACATCGAGATGGAAAGTGCCTGCGGCGGCGTCTGCGCCTGCACTACTTGCCACTGCATCATCCGCGAGGGTTTCGACTCGCTGGAAGAGGCCGACGAGCTGGAAGAAGACTTCCTCGATCGTGCGTGGGGTCTGGAGGCGCAATCGCGTCTGGCCTGTCAGGCCATCGTCGGTGAAGAAGACCTCACCGTCGAGATTCCGAAATATTCGCTTAACCATGCGGCCGAAGCGCCGCACTGACTGGTAAGACTGTCATGAGCTACGGTTGGAATGATGTTCAACGCATTGCCGAAGAGCTGGCCGAGGCCCACGAGGGGCTTGATCCATACTCTGTAGGTTTTGTCCGTCTGCAGCAGATGATTCTTGAACTGCCCGACTTCGATGCTACTTCTGGCCGCGTCGGCGAGAAGGTGCTGGAAGCGGTTCAGGAACTCTGGGCCGCAGAATTGGACTGATCGTCTCGCAGGTTAGGCAATACCCAAGAACCCGCGTATAATTCGCGGGTTTAATTTTTCGCAAATTACCGTTTCTGGAGTTACACCATGGCTGTTCAACGTACTTTCTCCATCATCAAGCCTGACGCCGTTGCTAAAAACGTGATCGGCAAGATCACCACTCGCTTCGAAGACGCTGGCCTGCGCGTTGTAGCTTCGAAACTGAAGCAACTGTCCAAAGCCGAAGCCGAAGGCTTCTACGCTGAGCACAGCGAGCGCGGTTTCTTCGGTGACCTGGTTGCTTTCATGACTTCCGGTCCGGTTGTCGTTCAGGTTCTGGAAGGCGAAAACGCCATCGCTCGCAACCGTGAGCTGATGGGCGCTACCAACCCTAAAGAAGCTGCTGCCGGCACCATCCGTGCTGACTTCGCTGAATCGATCGACGCCAACGCCGTTCACGGTTCGGACTCCGAAGCTGCTGCCGCTCGCGAAATCGCTTACTTCTTCGCAGCTACTGAAGTAACCACTCGCTAAGCATTGCTTGCAGAGTGAAGGTGAATCCATGACTACATCGACTGTTAAAACAAACCTGCTGGGTCTGACCCAGCCGGAAATGGAAAAATTCTTCGACTCAATCGGGGAGAAGCGTTTCCGTGCCGGTCAGGTAATGAAATGGATTCACCACTTTGGCGTCGATGATTTCGACGCCATGACGAACGTCAGCAAAGCCTTGCGCGACAAGCTCAAGGCCATTGCTGAAGTGCGTGGTCCGGAAGTGGTCAGCGAGGACATCTCCAGCGACGGCACCCGTAAATGGGTGGTGCGCGTGGCGTCCGGTAGCTGCGTCGAGACCGTGTACATTCCCCAGGGCAAACGCGGCACTCTGTGCGTTTCGTCCCAGGCAGGCTGTGCCCTGGACTGCAGTTTCTGCTCCACCGGCAAGCAAGGCTTCAACAGCAACCTCACCGCCGCCGAAGTCATCGGTCAGGTGTGGATTGCCAACAAATCTTTCGGCAGCGTCCCGGCCACCGTCGACCGCGCCATCACCAACGTGGTGATGATGGGCATGGGCGAGCCGTTGCTGAACTTCGACAACGTCGTCGCCGCCATGCATCTGATGATGGATGACCTCGGCTACGGGATCTCCAAGCGCCGCGTGACCCTGTCCACCTCGGGTGTGGTGCCGATGATCGATGAGCTGGCCAAGCACATCGATGTGTCCCTGGCGTTGTCCCTGCACGCACCAAATGACGCATTGCGTAACCAATTGGTGCCGATCAACAAGAAATATCCGCTTAAGATGCTGCTAGAGTCGTGCAAGCGCTACATGTCCGCCCTGGCGAGAAACGTGTGCTGACCATCGAGTACACCTTGCTCAAGGACATCAACGACAAGCTTGAGCACGCGGTGGAAATGATCGAGCTGCTCAAGGATATCCCGTGCAAGATCAACCTGATCCCGTTCAATCCGTTCCCGCATTCCGGGTACGAGCGGCCGAGCAACAATGCCATCCGCCGCTTCCAGGATCAGTTGCATCAAGCCGGTTTCAACGTCACCGTGCGCACCACCCGTGGTGAAGACATTGATGCTGCATGTGGTCAATTGGTAGGGCAGGTGCTGGATCGCACCCGTCGCAGCGAACGTTACATCGCCGTACGCGAGTTGAGCGCCGACAGCGATCTGACCCAGAACGCCGCGAACACTAACTAAGAGAGGATCTCTATGTCCCTGCGCTTTGCGCTGCTGTTGCTGTTGGCCAGCCTTTGCGCTGGTTGTGTCCTGTCGGGTGACTACAACCCGATGAAGACCAGCAAGGGCCGCGATGAAGCGCGGGCTGCCTACGTGCAGCTGGGGCTGGGCTACCTGCAGCAGGGCATGACCGAGCGCGCCAAGGTGCCATTGAAGAAAGCGCTGGAGCTGGACGGTTCCGACCCTGACGCCAATGCGGCGCTTGGTCTGGTGTTTCAGGCCGAAATGGAGCCTGCGCTTGCCGACGAGCACTTTCGCAAGGCCTTGTCCTCACGTCCTGCCGATGCGCGCATCCTCAACAACTACGGCAGTTTTCTCTACGAAGAACAGCGCTACAAGGAAGCCTACGAGCGTTTTGAACAAGCGGCCGCCGATACCCTGTATCCTGAGCGCTCGCGGGTCTTCGAAAACCTCGGCATGACCGCCGCCAAGCTTGGCCAGCGTGATCTGGCCCAGCAACAGCTGGAAAAAGCCCTGCGTTTGAACCGCCAACAACCACAGGCGTTGCTGGAAATGGCTGAGTTGTCCTTCGAAGACAGGCATTATGTGCCCGCGCGTGACTATTACGACCGTTTCAGCCAGCTGACCGAACAAAATGCACGTAGCCTATTGCTCGGCGTTCGGCTGGCAAAAGTATTTGAAGATCGCGACAAGGCAGCCAGTTACGGTCTGCAATTAAAACGACTCTATCCCGGTACGCCGGAATATCAGCAATACCTGTCGGAGCAATGATGAAAGCGGCGCATCCCGAAGTTGTAGCAGCGAATCGCGTTAATCCCGGTGAGACCCTGCGCCAGGCCCGCGAAAGCAATGGCTGGTCGCTGGCCGAAGTGGCCCTCAAGCTCAACCTCACCGTGACATCCCTGAGCAATCTTGAAGCCGGCGCGTTCGACAAGCTGCCGGGGCATACCTTCGCTCGCGGTTACATTCGCGCCTATGCCAAATTGCTCGGCATGGACCAGACCGTTCTGGTTCAGCAGTTTGACCAGTCCACCGGCACCGACTCCCAGGGCAGCAACGTTCACGCCCTCGGTCGTATCGAAGAGCCGGTGCGGGTTTCCCACACCATTTTGCGTATCGTCAGTCTGTTGTTGCTGATCGCGGTCATCGGCGGCGGATTCGTCTGGTGGCAGGATCAGACCTCACAGCGCAGCCGCGATCTGACCAGCCTCGCGCCAGAACACGTTGAAGTCGAAGGCGCTGACGGCACCACCCAGATCCACCCGATCGACGAGCCGGAAGACCAGGCCGTCGCCGAGAATCAGGCCGACAACTCCACTTCGCTGGCTTTGCCGCAGTCGGACGCCAGCGCTGAATCGACCGGCGCCGAGTCCGCTGCGCCAGCGGCCGAGCCGGCTGCCCCGGCAGTTGCACCAAGCGTACCGGCACAGACGCCTGCACCGGTGGTGGCGGCTCCGGCCACTTCCGCGCCGAATGTCCCAGCGACACCTTCCCCGACCGCGCCGGTTGCTCAAGCGCCAAGCGCTGAAACAGCTGCTCCGGTAGCCGGCGATGGCCAGGTACAGTTGCAATTCACCGGCGATTGCTGGGCACAGGTGACCGATGGCCGTGGCAAAGTGATTTTCAGTGGTCTGAAGCATAAAGGCGACAGCGTGAGTGTTTCCGGCAAACCCCCGCTCGCCGTGCGCCTGGGCGTCGCCCGCGCGGCACAGGTCAGCTACAACGGCCAACCGGTCGACATCGCTCCGTTCACCAGTGGCGAGACTGCTCGCCTGAAGTTGGGTCAATAAGTCATGCACGGCGAATCTCCAATCAAACGTCGCGAATCGCGCAAGATCTGGGTCGGCAACGTACCGGTGGGCGGCGACGCGCCGATCGCTGTGCAGAGCATGACCAACAGCGACACCAATGACGTTGCCGCGACCGTGGCGCAGATCAATCGTCTGGAAGCTGCCGGCGTCGATATCGTTCGCGTTTCGGTACCCGACATGGACGCCGCCGAGGCGTTCGGCAAGATCAAGCAACTGGTCAAAGTGCCGTTGGTGGCCGACATCCACTTCGACTACAGGATCGCTCTGCGCGTGGCCGAGCTGGGCGTCGACTGCTTGCGCATCAACCCGGGCAACATCGGTCGTGAAGACCGTGTGCGTGCCGTGGTCGATGCAGCCCGCGATCGTGGCATTCCAATTCGCATCGGCGTCAACGCCGGTTCCCTGGAAAAAGACCTGCAGAAGAAATATGGCGAGCCGACCCCGGCCGCATTGGTCGAGTCCGCCCTGCGCCACGTTGAACACCTCGAACGCCTGAATTTCCAGGACTTCAAGGTCAGCGTGAAGGCCTCCGACGTGTTCATGGCCGTCGAAGCCTACCGTTTGCTGGCGAAAGAAATCGTCCAGCCGCTGCACCTCGGTATCACTGAAGCCGGTGGTTTGCGCTCGGGCACGGTGAAATCCGCCGTGGGCCTAGGTATGCTGCTCGCCGAAGGGATTGGCGATACTATCCGCATCTCGCTGGCGGCCGACCCGGTCGAGGAAGTGAAGGTCGGTTACGACATTCTCAAGTCTTTG
>NZ_JBITTW010000043.1:0-50546 GCF_044542195.1 Pseudomonas sp. NPDC079367 | reverse complement strand
GGAAGCTTGGACGCCGAGGTTGGCGAAAGGTATGGGGACGCTGGTGCAACACGTGACCCAGGGTTTCAAGGCGATGCCGCCGCGTGGTTTGTGCATGGACTGCAGTGCCGAGGATTACCAGGCCATCATCCTGTGGATGAGCGAGAGTAAGCCCGGTCCATAACTTAACCCTTAGCCGTAGTTGGATTAGCTGATGAACAAATTGATCGTGAGTCTGCTGTTGACCGTGGGAATTTCAGGCTTCGCCCATGCTGCCGGCGATGCCGCAGCAGGCCAGGCCAAAGCTGCCGTGTGCGGGGCCTGCCATGGCCCGGACGGCAACAGCATGGCGCCGAATTTTCCGAAGCTGGCAGGTCAAGGTGAACGTTACCTCGACAAGCAATTGCACGACATCAAGTCGGGCAAGCGCGTGGTGCTGGAGATGACCGGCCTGTTGACCAACCTGAATGATCAGGATCTGGCCGATATTTCCGCCTACTTCGCCAGCCAGAAAGGCAGCGTCGGTGCCGCCGATCCAAAGATCGTCGCTCGCGGTGAAGCGCTGTTCCGTGGCGGCAACCTGGAAAAAGGTCTGCCAGCCTGCACCGGCTGCCATTCGCCAAATGGTGCCGGCAACGCTGCAGCAGGCTTCCCGCATCTGGGTGGCCAGCACGCTCAATACATCGCCAAGCAACTGACCGACTTCCGCAAGGAAGACGGTGGTCGCGCCAATGACGGCGACGCGATGACCATGCGCACCATCGCACGCAAGCTGAGCGATGAAGACATCGCTGCGGTTTCCAGCTACATCCAGGGCCTGCACTGAGGCTCTGATTCGAGGGTTGAACGAGGCGCGCAACGCCTGCCACGTTAACGCTCGATTAATCCTTCGCAGCGAGTATAAAAAGGGTGGCTCAGGCCGCCCTTTTTTGTGGCCGCTGCCGTTACACTACAGCACTCATGCCCGCCAGGATCTGTGTCAAAACAGGTCGAGCGAGGCGACCCAAATTGTTCAGGAGTAAAGCATGCGTAATCTGATCATCAGCGCCGCACTCGTCGCTGCCAGCCTGTTCGGCGTCACCGCCCAGGCCGCTGAAGCCCCTGCCGCCCCTTATGTCGAACTGGCCAATCCGGTGCCGGTGGCAAAGCCTGGCAAGATCGAAGTGGTCGAGCTGTTCTGGTACGGCTGCCCGCATTGCTACGCCTTTGAACCGGTGATCAATCCATGGGTTGAAAAACTGCCATCCGACGTCAATTTCGTACGCATCCCTGCCATGTTCGGTGGTCCATGGGATGCTCATGGCCAAATGTTCCTGACCCTGGAAGCCATGGGTGTCGAACATCAGGTTCACAACGCGGTATTCAACGCGATTCAGAAAGAACACAAGAAGCTCACCGACAAGAACGACATGGCTGACTTCCTCGCCACTCAAGGCGTAGACAAGGACAAGTTCCTCGCCACTTTCGACTCGTTCGCCATCAAGGGTCAGATCGTCAAGGCCCGCGAGCTGGCCAAGAAGTACGAAATCACTGGCGTGCCAACCATGATCGTCAACGGTAAATACCGCTTCGACATCGGCTCCGCCGGTGGTGCCGAACAGGCACTGAAACTGGCTGACGACCTGGTCGCCAAAGAGCGAGCGGCAACCAAGGCGGCTGCCAACTAAGCGCGGCTTTCGCCATGCGCCGCTGGAAGTCCGAACGCATCGTTGGGCTGCATGATCCGCAGGTCAACGAGCATCACCTGGCGTCTACGGGCCTGCCCGCGGACCAGCGTCTGCGCTTGCTCAGTTTCAACATCCAGGTCGGCATCAGCACCGAGCGCTATCGCCATTACCTGACCCGCAGCTGGCAGCATCTGCTGCCGCACAACGGGCGTTCCGGCAATCTGCAGAAGATCGGTGATCTGCTTGGCGACTTCGATCTGGTCGCTCTGCAGGAGGCCGATGGCGGAAGTCTGCGCTCAGGCTACGTCAATCAGGTCGAACACCTGGCCCACCTCGGCGCCTTTCCCTACTGGTATCAACAACTCAATCGCAACCTCGGCCGACTGGCCCAGCACAGCAATGGCGTGCTCAGTCGCCTCAAGCCGTGGGCGATCGAAGATCATCCGCTGCCCGGCCCGAAAGGTCGCGGCGCGATCCTGCTGCGTTTCGGCGAAGGTCCGCAAGCGCTGGTGGTGGTGATGATGCACCTGGCCCTCGGCGCGCGGACGCGCAGCCTGCAACTGGCCTACATTCGTGACTTGATCAGCGGCTACAAGCATCAAGTGCTGATGGGCGACATGAACACCCATGCCAGCGACTTGCTCGAACATTCGCCGTTACGCGATCTCGGCCTGCTGGCCCCGCAGGTGGAAGCGACCTTCCCCAGCTGGCGCCCACAGCGGTGCCTTGATCATATTCTGCTCAGCCCGACCCTGACTTTGGAAAAGGTCGAGGTACTGGCCCAGCCCATTTCCGATCACCTGCCGGTCGCGGTGGAAATTCGTCTGCCGGGTTCGCTCACGGCCGACGCATTGCCCGCGTTGAGCCCTGCCCCTCGCGGAACCTGTGAATGAGCGACGACGCCCAGCGCTGGAAAGAGAAGTACCTCAAAAGTATCGAGCAGCAGGACAAGCTCGAACGCCGCTGGGCCGCGCGACTCGACCTGCTGCGACGCGGTCTGGTGCGCAGCACGCTGGCGGCCGAAGGCACCGACAAGGCTGTCGATCAGTGCATGAAGGAGATGCGCGAAGTCGTGCGCACCGATGACATGGACGCCGGCCTCGCCGCCCTGCTCCCGCGCCTGGAAAAAGCCGTGCTCGACTCGGAGCAGCGTCGTGAGACCCGTATCGATCAGGTCAGCACCGCGCTGACTGCGCTGGTCACCCAGCTGCAAGCGCTGCCATTGCCGCGCGAAGTTGCGCAGCCGCTGAAGAAATTCGCCAAACAACTGGACAGCCGCGTCGGTCAGGCGCGGGAAATGCCGCTGCTGCTGAGCGAACTCAGTGGCTTGCAGGGCAAGGCCTTGAGTCAGTTGGAGACGCCCGCCGAGCCGGGCCGGCCGGGCTTGTTGCAGCGTCTTTTCGGCAGTCGCGAGCCTGACGAATCCATTGCAGCGCTCGCAGACACTTCAGCCGCACCAGCGCCGCAGCCGGTCGCCACCGCGCAACCTGAACCGGAGCCAGCGCAAATGGCACCGATCGCAGACGCCGAGCCTGCGATTGTTGCGCCCGCCGCGACCGTCGAGGCGCCTGTACAGGACTCGCCCGAAGCGCAAATCGTCGCGTTCGCTACGCCTGTTGTCACCGTCGATGTCGAGCCAATGCCGCTTGAGCCCGCCGCTCCGGCCGCGCCAGACTCAGCTGCGCAACCACTCGTTGCCCAGGCATTCAACCCGGACGAACTGAGCCATCCCGGCGATCCATCGCCGCTGATTCTCGACACTCTGCCCTTGCCCGAGCCGATCGCCCAAGCCTTGGCTGCCATCGACCCGGATCAGTCCGAGCACGACATCCTCTTCGCCCTGCCGGACTCGCCCGAGCCGTCCTACAGCTCCGTGGCCCGGCATATCGAAGACACCTTGATCGGCCTGCTCGACGACCTGACCCTGCCCGAGCGCCACCGGCCGCAAGCCGAAGCCATGCGCGAACGGCTCAAACATGGTCTTAACTGGTACGAATTGCTACCGATCCTCGACGATCTCGCAACCTTGATGCTGGCGATTACCGACAGTGGCCAGCATGAATTCGAAGCCTATCTGCAGCAGCTCAACGAACGCCTCGAAGCGTTTCAGAGCAATCTGCAAGCCGCCAGCGAAGGGCATGCCGACAACAGCTCGGCGGCGCGGGCCATGGACACTCAAATCCGTGAACAGGTCGACGGCTTGCAGAGCAGCGTCCAGCAAGCGGCCGACCTCGATGACCTCAAGCATGTGCTGGAGAATCATCTGGAAGGCCTGCTGGGAACGATGGACCAGCACCAGAAGCAGCGCGACACCCGCGAGCAGGAAGTCGCCGCCAGACTGAAAAGCCTGTCGGAGCGGGTGGCGCATATGGAACAGGAAGCCTTGGGCTTTCGCGAACACCTTGAGGAACAGCGGCAGAAAGCCCTGATCGACCCGCTGACCAGCCTGCCCAACCGCGCGGCGTGGAGTGAACGCCTCGAGCATGAAATCCAGCAATGGCAGCAGCATGGCAATACCTTGAGCCTGGCCATGCTTGACCTCGATCATTTCAAGCGCATCAACGATAATTACGGTCATCTGGCCGGCGATAAAGTCCTCAAAATCATCGCTACGGTACTGCGCAAACGCCTGCGTGGTTCGGACTTCATTGCCCGTTTCGGCGGCGAAGAATTTGTCCTGTTACTGCCAGCAACGCCGCCGGCGGTTGGCGCAAAATTGCTGGAAACCCTGCGCGCAGCGATTGAAGCCTGCCCGTTTCACTTCAAGGGTGAGCGCGTAACCATCACGGTTTCCATGGGACTCGCATCGTTCCGAACTGGAGAACATAGCGATCTTGTGCTGAAAAGAGCCGATCAAGCGCTGTATCGGGCGAAAAATGCCGGCCGCAACCGAGTGGAGCTGGGTTGAGGCAATTGTTCCATTTTGCTTAAATTCGCCCGCTGGCGGCCTCAGGTGAAATCCGTACGTTACACTGTTGCATTATCGTCTTCTGCGTACCGTCCTCTGCCTATGAAATTTTTTGCCCTTGTTGCTTCGCTGCTCGTCCTCGCTGGTTGCGCCAGCGGCCCGCGCTACAACACCAGCCATCCGTCAGCCAATTACGACAGTCGCATCCAGTTCGTTGTGGTGCATTACACCTCGGCGTCGCTGGAGCGCTCGCTGCAGTTGCTGACCCACGGCGAGGTCAGCAGCCATTACCTGATCGGCGATGACAAGGGCGGCACGATCTATAAGTTGATGGATGAAAACCAGCGCGCCTGGCACGCCGGCGAGAGTCAGTGGCAGGGCCGGACCTGGTTGAATTCCAGTTCTATCGGCATTGAAATCGTCAATCCCGGCTACAAGGACACCCCGACCGGGCGCCTGTGGTACCCCTACAGCGAAGCGCAAATCCAGTCGCTGATCACGCTGCTCAAGGACATCAGCAAACGCAACGGCATCAGCTCCCGGCACATCATTGGCCACAGCGACATCGCGCCGCTGCGCAAGCTTGATCCCGGGCCGCTGTTCCCGTGGAAGCGTCTGGCTGATGAAGGGCTGGGGCTGTGGCCGAACGAGCAAGCGGTGGCACGTCAGCAGGCAGTATTCGATAGCAGCCCGTTGCCGGAGATCGGCTGGTTCCAGGCGCAACTCGCGCGTCTGGGTTATGACACGCCGCAAACCGGTGAGCTGGACGTCGCCACGCGCCATGTCCTCGCCGCGTTCCAGATGCATTACCGCCCTGCCCGCTTCGACGGCACGCCGGATGCGCAAACTGCAGCACTTCTTCTGGTGCTCAACCAGACAAAATAATGACGCCCGCCCGACGGTCAGGGCGAAATCGTAATCAGCAGCTATAACTCATGGTAATTCTTCGGAAATCCCTTGATGGCTGCAACCCGAGAGACGCTGCGTAGCTGGTTTTATCGCCCTGTTTTTTTGGCGATGATTGCGGCTGTCCTCAGTGCCAGTCTGTTGATTGCCGGCGGTATGTTCGCGGCGATGCGCCAGATGGAAATGCGCGAGAGTCAGGAGATGAACGCCCAGGGCGAGCGCTTTCTCGCCCGTCTCGAACAATTGTTCGGCCAGTTGCGCGAAAGCCTCGACGATCTCGAAGCCCAGCCCTTGCGCGGCTGCGACGAGGAAATGATCGCGACGTTGCAGCAAGTCACCTTCAACTACCGCTTCGTCTATGAAGCCGCATACATGGACGCCTCGCGGTTCTGCTCCAATCGCCCGCATCAGGAAGGCCTGTCATTGAATCGCGCGCCGGACATCCAGGGCCCGACCTACAGTTATTGGCTGAACACCACGACCGAACCGGATGAAAACCGCGCGGCGCTGATGCTCGGCCGCGGCAATTTTCGCGTCGCTACCTCACGCGGGCATTTGACCGACATGGTCGATCTGTCGCCCGGCAGCAGCCTGCTGGTGGTGCTCAATCACGGCACTCGTGCCATCCCGGTGCTGGGCACTGAACAGGCCTGGCCGCCGACCGAACCCTGGCCACCGAAAAGCCGTGATGCCCTGCAAGTGACGCAGACGCGGCTGATTTACCGTATGCCCACCGACAATCCGGAATATCAGCTGGTGCTCATTACGCCGCGCACTGGCATGCATGTCCCGGCTGTGTGGTGGTGGCTGTTGCCGGTGTGCCTGATTGCCGGGGCCATCGTCGGTTTCCTGACCTTCCTGCTGGTGCGCCAGCGCCAGTCCCTGGATGCCGAGCTGCACGGAGCGATCCGCCGGGGTGAGCTGCAGGTGCTGTATCAACCGATCTTCGACCTCGACAGCCGCAACTGCGTTGGTGCCGAAGCCTTGCTGCGCTGGCGCCGCCCGGACGGCACCCTGACCAGCCCCGACCTGTTCATTCCAATGGCGGAGAACACCGGACAAATCCGCCAGATGACGGACTTCGTGCTGCAGCGCCTGCTTGAGCAGTTGGGCCAGTTACTGCGCGCCAATCCGCAGCTGTACATTTCGGTGAACCTCGCCGCCTGCGATGTCATGGTGCCGCGCATCGGCCAGGTGATGGCGCGCCTGCTGGCGCTGCACCGTGTCGCCGCGCGGCAGATTGCCTTCGAAGTCACTGAACGCGGCCTCATCGATGTGGTGGTGGCGAGGGAAAATCTGCAAGCCCTGCGCGATGTCGGCCATCAAGTGCTGATCGATGATTTCGGCACGGGCTATTGCAGCCTCGCCTACCTGCAGACCCTGCCGGTGGACTGCCTGAAGATCGACAAGGCCTTTATCGATGCGCTGGGCCATGACGCGGCGAGCAGCGGCGTCGCGCCACACATCATTCACATGGCGCAGGCGCTGGATCTGAAAGTGATTGCCGAAGGCATCGAGCTGGAATCCCAAGCGACATTGCTCAGCAGTGAAGGCGTCAAATTCGGACAGGGCTGGTTGTTCGCCCATGCGCTGAGCGCCGTGCAATTCATCGAACTGATCACTCGCGGCAGACGCCTCGCCGGACGGCGTATGGACGACGAAGCTTAAACCGCCAGCGCCATGTAGAACTGCGTGCCCTGCCCCGGCCGCGAATAAACACCCATGCGCCCGCCGTGCAACTGGACGATTTCCTTGCACAGCGCCAGCCCGAGACCGGCGCCGCCCTTCTTGCGTCCGACCTGCACGAACGGCTCGAAGATCCGCCCCTGCTGGCCGTAGGCAATGCCTTCGCCATTGTCTTCGACGCTGATGATCACCCGCTCGCCATGGCGGCGCGCCTGCAGACGGATCTGCCCGTCGCGGGCGGTGTGGCGCAGCGCATTGTCGATGAGGTTGTCGAGGACGCGATCGAGTTGCGCCTGATCCGCCTGCAACCTCGGCAATGGCCCTTGAATCTCGACATTCAGCGCTACACCTTTGGCCGCCGCCGCGTCGGCAAAACGCAGTTGCGCCTGCTCCAGCAAGTCTTCGATGGAGCATGGCGCCAGGGTGAGTTTTTGCAGACCGTTCTGGTAACGCGAGAAATTCAGCAAGTCATTGATCAACTGCATCAGACGCTGCATTTCTTCGTTGACCGTATCCAGCAGGTCAGCCTCGCGCGACTCCGCCGGGAATTTCGCCCGCTCGCGAAACAACCCGAAGGCCATGTGCATGCCCGTCACCGGCGTGCGCAGCTCATGGGAAGCGCGCAAAACAAATTCGCTACGGACCCGCTCGAACGCACGTTGTTCGGTGACATCGTGCAGCACCATGACCGCGCCGAGAATATGTCCCTGGGTGTGGCTGACCGGCGTCAGGCTGTAGGTCAGCAGACGCGACTCGCCATCGACTTCGATGCTGAGATCTTCCGGCGCCCGTTCCAGCGTGCCGCCGCGCAGGACCAATTGCAGCTGTGCATCCAGCTCCGGACGACCGAGTGCAGTGCCCAGGCCCTGGCCGAGTCGGTCGTCTTCCCAGCCCAACTGGCGCTGAGCCACCGGGTTGAGGTGTTCGAGCTGGCCCTGGCGATCAATCATCAACAAACCGTCGTCGATACTGTCGAGCACCGCTTGCAAGCGCTGCTGACCGGCCAACAGTTCGTCGACATTCATCGCCTGGTGTTCGCGCAATGCCTCGGCCATCAGGCCGAAGCGCCGCGACAACAGATTCACTTCCATGGCCGTGGAAATCGGCAGGGTCACGTCATAGTTGCCCTGGCCGATGTTGTCGGCAGCTTTGGCCAGCGCTTCGATAGGCGCGCCGAAACGTCGGGCGATGCCTTGAGCGGTGACGAAACCGATGATCAGTACCGCCAGCCCGACCAGGCCAAGCAGCCCGGCAATCAGCAAGGCGCGTTCGCGGGCAGCGTGCTGAACCGCGTTGATGGTTTCCAGCGCGTGTTTGTGCTCAGCGATCAAACCATTACGAAGAATATTGAAGCGCTCGCGGAAATCCGCGCTGGTGCTGGCGTTCCTGGCCGCTTCGGCAGTCACATCGAACGAGGCAAGGAAGTGCAGGTAATCGGCCTTGGCCTGGCGGAAACCGTAAGGCTGGTCATCGCCCTCCTGCTGCTGGGCGATGCCCTGATCGAGCAGCTCGAAATAGTGTTGCTTGGACGCTTCGAACGCAACGGGATCGGGTTTTTCCGCGAGCATGATGATCAATTGATCGCCAAGGGTCTGGCGCAGCTTGAGTCCCAGATCCAGCGTGACGAAATTGCTGCGTACCAGCGCTTCCTGGGACCCGGCCATCTGCATCACGCTGACCAGCCCGAGCAGAAGCCCAAGCAAGGCCACAGTGATCAACGCAGAGATGCTCAGGAACAGGCGCGTACGCAGCTTGATCGCCAGTTTCATCGCGCACTGCTCACAGGTTGTACTGCTTGCGTTTGCGATACAGGGTCGAGGCGTCGATGCCGAGGGTTTTTGCCGCTTGGTCCAGGGTGCCGGCAGTGGCCAGCACCGCGCCGATGTGCGCTTTCTCCAGCTCGTCCAGGCTCAGCGCCGCGCCAACCCGTGGCGCGTTGTTGGCCGGTTGTTCGGCCATACCAAGGTGGCTGATTTCTACGCGTTCCTGCGGGCAGATGATGCTGGCCCGCTCGACCACGTTGCGCAGTTCACGAATGTTGCCCGGCCAGCGATAGCCGAGCAGCGCTTCGCGCGCCTCATCGCTGAAGCCGCGCGCCGGGCGTGCGTACTCTTTGACGAAACGTGCGAGGAAGCGATCGGCGAGGGTCAGGATGTCTTCGGCGCGCTCGCGCAATGGCGGCAGGTGCAAAGTGATGACGTTGAGGCGATAGAGCAGGTCTTCACGGAAACGGCCGTCGCGAACCATGTCTTCGAGGTTGAGGTTGGTGGCGGCGAGGATGCGCACATCGGCGCGGCGAGTCACCGGATCGCCTACCCGCTCGTATTCCTTGTCCTGGATGAAGCGCAGCAACTTTGGTTGCAGGGTCAGAGGAAAGTCGCCGATCTCGTCGAGAAACAGCGTACCGCCGTCCGCCTGGTTGACCCGACCCAAGGTGCTTTCACTGGCACCGGTGAACGCGCCACGGCTGTGACCGAACAGCTCGCTTTCCATCAGCTCGGCAGTCAGCGACGGACAGTTGATAGTGACGCAGGACTTCTTCTCGCGTTTGCTCCAGCCGTGGATCGCACGGGCCAATTCGCCTTTACCGGTGCCGGATTCGCCGAGGATCAGAATGTTGGCGTCAGTGCTCGCCACCTGACGGGCCGTCTCCAGCACGACTTTCATCGCCGGGCTGTGGGAATCGAGCCCGTCTTTTGGTTTGCGGATCTCGCCTTCGAGCGCTTCAAGACGCGCGGAGAGCTGGCGCACTTCCAATTGTTTGGCGGTGGCCAGACGCAATTGGTCGGGGCTGCATGGCTTGACCAGATAGTCGGCGGCACCCGCCTGGATGGCATCAACAGCGGTGTCGACCGCCGAATGGGCGGTGACGATCACCACGCGCATCCACGGCGCCTGAATGCGCATTTGCGCGAGGACGTCGAGACCGTTGTCCTCGCCCAGACGCAAATCGAGGAAGCACAGATCGAAGACCTGACGTTGCAGCAGCGCTTCGGCCTGAGCTGCACTGTTGGCCGTGGCTACCGTATAGCCTTCATCTTCGAGGCAATAACGAAACGTACGCAGGATGGCGGATTCATCGTCCACCAGCAGAATGCGGCCTTGTTGCTCAGTGGCAGATTCCATTTTTCCTACGCTCCATAGTGATTAGTCTTGGGTTAGTCCCGGAAAAATCGGGCAAGTTGCATGGTTGATTCTGAACGATACCAGCCATAGGAGGGTAGCTCTCTACTGCCATAACGGCCAATTCATTGATTTCGTTGAGTTTTAAAACATTTTGCGTTTTGCAGGGCAGATCCTGCGTCCTCTTCTGACATCCGCGTACCGGTAGCAATTCCATATCATCGAAATTTCCCACGAAATAATCGTGCATTGCGCACGACCGCAGAAGAGCCATCGTGCAGGATGCGTCGCAGTAAATTTCTCATACGCATACAAACCATTGTTTTTATTGGGTTTTTTAGACTTTAAAAAACTGGCATGCAGACTGCAATACCTCACTCAGCCCGGGCAGAACAGCACTGCCCCAACCGAACAAGCGTGAGGAACACAGGATGACTCGCCCAATCGCCGCCCAAGTAGGTATTTCGCCACTGCAGATCCAGCAGGGTCTGTTCGGTGTACTGGCGTTGTTGATCACCCTGATCGTCTGCCAGCAGTACATGAGCTGGGAAAACAGCCGTAAACCCGAGCCACTGATTTCGATGCAGCACAGCACGCAAAAGCACTTCAGTGCCGTGAGCAGCAGCCAGGCCGAAAACGCTTCGATGCACATGATCGATGTCGACCAGGCGCAACCGCTGGATCAACTGCCTCGCGAAGAACGCTGGGTTTTCTAACCCGCTGAATACATTCGGACGCGCAGCGTCGGAAACCGCAAACACCCCTAAATAGAGAAGTAAGGAGAATCACCATGTTGAGCTGGGCAATTACATTCTTGATCATTGCCATCATCGCCGCCGTTCTGGGCTTCGGTGGTATCGCGGGCACCGCCACGGGTATCGCCAAGATTCTCTTTGTCGTGTTCCTGGT
Source organism: Pseudomonas sp. NPDC079367 (assembly GCF_044542195.1). NCBI lineage: Bacteria > Pseudomonadati > Pseudomonadota > Gammaproteobacteria > Pseudomonadales > Pseudomonadaceae > Pseudomonas > Pseudomonas sp. NPDC079367. The sequence continues at coordinate 39,368 of NZ_JBITTW010000043.1, read as the reverse complement.
GATGTTCATCGCTTCCTTCTTCTTTGGCCGTCGCGGCCGAGGTTAACGATGATCGGTCTCAAGACATTGGCCGCCGCCCTGCTTCTGGGCGGCAGTGCCATGGCCATGGCGGCCAATGACGGCCAGACCCGGGTCAATGAACTGCTCGCCTCCGACGCGCAGTACCGTGAAACCTGGGAAGGCGTGATCAAAAAGGAAGAGCGCGTACCGGAATGGGTGATCAACCTGTCCGGCACCTCCGAGCAACAGATGCATGCCGTTACGGAAGATGGCGATCAATATCTGGTCGGCCCGCTCTGCGAGAGTCAGGACAAGTGCCTGAATCACCGTTTGATCGTTGCCTTCAGCTTCGACAAGGATGACGCCTACGCCATGCTGGTCGATGTGCCGGAAGGTCTGCCGCAGGACAAGTCGCCGACGCGACATGCGACCTATCGCTTCTTCGGCAAACCTGATCAGGGCATGCAGGATCTGCTGATGGAAACCCTGAAGAAAGATCCGAAGTGGTACTGATGCAGGACGCACAAGGTTTTTGAACACGAAAGCAGCGCCCGCTGCTTTTCATTGCGCCACCCGACGAGGGCGGTGCTTGACCAGGGGGCCGGGACGTTCTGACTGATGCAGGGTCGGAGTGACCTACGGGTACAGGGAGTACCTGCGCAAGGGCCGGGTCAGGGTAAAAGCTGCGCCGCAGGTTCGTCGACCCCAGAGTCTGACGAACCTGCGCTGGGCTTTGAACCAGCTCGAATGTTGATCCAGCACGCCAATCCCTTCTGTGAATCGCCCACACTGCGCGCAAAATTGTTTGCGGCGTTTGCGGTGACCGTATATCGACAAAGATCGCGCTCGATCCGTGTGACTTCTAGTCTTGCGATTCAGACTTTTTCCACAAATTTCTGCCGAATTCGCCTGTGAAAAATCCATTCGGCCTACGCTGTAATGGCCGGTTCACGGCGCTTATGCCGGCTTAAATGTCACAATCGAACCGCTTGGGACGCCAGTTTCAATTGAAAAAGCTCATGCCGATTCGGCATAGGGTAGGCGTTTACGGCATTAGACGGCGCCATCTTGCATCGGAATAGTTGCGCCTTTTTTCGCCTGCCGAAGAGCCGTAATTACGCGATTCGGGGCACCTTATACGGAGGCAGATGCACAGACTTTTCCGCTGATCAGCGTTCCAGTTCCTGCATGTGCCTGAGTCAAACGCAAGTAAGGGTAAAGATAATGAAGAAGGCAAAAATCAGCCTCGCCTGGCAGATCCTCATCGGTCTGGTTCTGGGGATTGCACTGGGTGCGTTGCTCAACCACTTCAGCGCCGAGAAGGCCTGGTGGATCAGCAACGTCCTGCAACCGGCAGGCGATATCTTTATCCGTCTGATCAAGATGATCGTGATCCCGATCGTCATTTCCTCGCTGATCGTCGGCATCGCCGGCGTCGGGGACGCCAAGAAGCTCGGGCGTATCGGCCTCAAAACCATCATCTATTTCGAGATTGTCACCACCATCGCCATCGTGGTCGGCCTGGTGCTGGCCAACGTGTTCCATCCGGGCACCGGCATCGACATGAGCACCCTGGGCACGGTGGATATCTCCAAGTACCAGGCAACCGCCGCCGAAGTGCAGCATGAACATGCGTTCATCGAAACCATCCTCAACCTGATCCCGTCGAACATCTTCGCGGCCATGGCCCGCGGTGAAATGCTGCCGATCATCTTCTTCTCCGTACTGTTCGGTCTCGGCCTGTCGAGCCTGCAGTCGGACCTGCGCGAGCCGCTGGTGAAGATGTTCCAGGGCGTCTCGGAAAGCATGTTCAAAGTCACCCACATGATCATGAACTACGCCCCGATCGGCGTATTCGCACTGATCGCGGTGACCGTTGCCAACTTCGGCTTTGCGTCCCTCGTGCCGCTGGCAAAACTGGTGATTCTGGTTTACGTGGCCATCGCTTTCTTCGCCTTCGTGGTGCTGGGCCTGATCGCCAGGCTGTTCGGCTTCTCGGTGCTCAAGCTGATGCGCATCTTCAAGGATGAGCTGGTGCTGGCCTACTCCACTGCCTCCTCGGAAACCGTGCTGCCACGGGTGATCGAGAAGATGGAAGCCTACGGCGCGCCGAAAGCGATCTGCAGCTTCGTGGTGCCAACCGGTTACTCGTTCAACCTCGACGGCTCGACCCTGTATCAGTCGATCGCGGCGATCTTCATTGCCCAGCTCTACGGGATCGACCTGTCCATCAGCCAGCAATTGCTGCTGGTGCTGACCCTGATGGTCACCTCCAAAGGCATCGCCGGCGTACCGGGCGTGTCGTTCGTGGTGCTACTGGCCACCCTGGGCAGCGTTGGCATCCCGCTGGAAGGCCTGGCGTTCATCGCCGGTGTCGATCGGATCATGGACATGGCACGTACCGCATTGAACGTGATTGGTAACGCCTTGGCGGTGCTGGTCATCGCACGCTGGGAAGGCATGTACGACGACGCCAAGGGCCAGCGCTACTGGAACTCCCTGCCGCACTGGCGCAGCAAGGAAAAACTGCCGGCTGGCGAGATTTCCAAGAACTGATGCAAAACCCTGTAGGAGCTGCCGAAGGCCGCGATCTGTTGATCTTGCTGTTAAAAAATAAAATCAAAAGATCGCAGCCTCCGGCAGCTCCTACAGGAAATCAATGCCAGCCCATAACCGGGCGCTGGCAGACCCAGACAAACCCCGGAGCAATCCGGGGTTTGTCGTTTCTGGCGACCCCGTTATCATTCGCCGCATTCTTCGGGGGGTTTGACTGATGCTTAATGGCCTGTGGCTTGGCTTCTTCATCGTGGCAGCCGTGTCGGCACTGGCGCAGTGGCTGGTCGGCGGCCACGCCGGGATCTTCGCGGCGATGGTGGAAAGCATTTTCGCCATGGCCAAGCTCTCGGTCGAAGTCATGGTGCTGCTGTTCGGCACCCTCACCTTATGGCTGGGCTTTCTGCGCATTGCCGAAAAGGCCGGCATCGTCGAGTGGCTGGCCAAGGTCCTCGGCCCGCTGTTTCTGCGGCTGATGCCCGAAGTCCCCGCCGGCCACCCTGCCCTTGGCCTGATCACGCTGAACTTTGCCGCCAACGGTCTGGGCCTGGACAACGCGGCCACGCCGATCGGCCTGAAAGCCATGAAAGCGCTGCAGGAGCTCAACCCCAGCGCCACCATCGCCAGTAACGCGCAGATCCTGTTTCTGGTGCTCAACGCCTCGTCGCTGACCCTGCTGCCCGTGACCATCTTCATGTACCGCGCCCAGCAAGGCGCGCCGGATCCGACGCTGGTGTTCCTGCCGATCCTGCTGGCGACCAGTTGCTCGACCATCGTCGGTTTCCTCTCCGTGGCCTTCATGCAGCGTTTGCGCATCTGGGACCCGGTGGTGCTGGCCTATCTGGTCCCCGGCGCGCTGCTCCTCGGCGGCTTCATGGCCCTGCTCGGCACGCTTTCCGCGACAGCGCTGGCGGGATTGTCGTCGATCCTCGGCAATCTCACGCTGTTCGGCTTGATCATGCTGTTTCTGCTGATCGGCGCGCTGCGCAAGGTCAAGGTCTACGAGGCATTCGTCGAAGGCGCGAAAGAAGGCTTCGATGTGGCGAAGAACCTGCTGCCGTATCTGGTGGCGATGCTTTGCGCAGTGGGTGTATTGCGCGCTTCAGGCGCGCTGGACTTCGGCCTGGACGGTATTCGGCATCTGGTCGAGTGGGCCGGTTGGGACACGCGCTTCGTCGATGCGCTGCCGACAGCGATGGTCAAACCGTTTTCCGGCAGCGCCGCGCGGGCGATGCTCATCGAGACCATGCAGACTTCCGGCGTCGACAGCTTCCCCGCGCTGGTCGCGGCGACGGTGCAGGGCAGTACCGAAACCACGTTCTACGTGCTGGCGGTGTACTTCGGCGCGGTGGGGATTCAGCGCGCGCGGCACGCGGTGGGATGTGCGTTGCTGGCGGAGTTCGCCGGGGTAGTAGGTGCGATCGCTGTCTGCTACTGGTTCTTTGGCTAAGCAAAAAATTCCATTGTGGGAGCGGGCTTGCTCGCGAAGGCGGCGTGTCAGTCACATAGCGTTGCCTGACGCTCCGCCTTCGCGAGCAAGCCCGCTCCCACAGGTTGTAGGGGATCAGCGGGACTGTGGCGCTAATGTCTGGCCTTGCTCGACCGCCCAAGCGACGACTTCGGCCGTAAGCCGATCGCTGGCCTGGCCAAACCCGGCGACCACCGCCGGCACCTGCACATCGCTCAACGGCTGGCGTTCTTCAAAACGGCGGCTGGCGAGGATACGTTGGTCGTATCCGCGCACCAGCAACGCATCGACCCGCACCACAACGCCGGCCTGGGTGCCCTGATATTCGGTCTGAAACGCCTGCAAACTGCCGCCCAGTTCCAGATCCGACTGGAAGTTGCTGTCGTCGGTGCTCAGCAACGTCACTCTGCCGTCACGCTGGAATCCATCGAGCAGGCGATTGCGCAGCAGTACCGGCGCCGGATCGCTCCAGCGCGAGCCCTTGTAGCTGCTGATCACATCGCCCTGCGGGATAACGGCAATGCTCGGCCGGTTCAGCGCTTCGCTGGCCTGCAATTTATTCAGCCGCAACGACCACGACTGCGTCAGCGCATTGGCCGAGGCGGGCGCTGGCGCGGCGGGCAGGCGATAGACGTCCGAGGGTTCCGATTTGGGCAAGATCGAGCACGCGCCGATCAGGGTCAGGCCAGCGCCGAGCAGGGCGATTCGAGTCAGCTTCATGGGGTGAATTCCTTGTTCTTGTCGCTGCCCAGCAGGTAGCCGCTGGGGTTGGCCTCGAGGCGTTGGGAAATGGCGCGCAGTGAGGTCAGCGTCTCGCGCAGTTCGCGAATCGCCGGGGCCAGGCCGTTGAGGCCCTGCATGCCGTTATCCAGCGAATGCTGGTTTTTGCTGAGCAGGCCATTGATGGTCACGCTACTTTGCTCCAGCGACTTCATCGCCTGCTCGGCGCTGCCCAACGCCTGCTTGCCCTGATCATTGAGCAAGCCGTTGGCGTTGCGCATCAGCAGCGAGGTTTGTTCAAGCATGCTGCCGGCCTGCTTGCCGACACTCGCCAATTGCTGCATGGCCTGTTTGATGTCGCCACGCTGGTCGTTGATGGTGCCGGTGGTCTGTTCAAGATGGGCGAGGGTCTTGCTCACGCGCTCGACGTTCTCGGCGGAGAACATGTGATTGGCGTTTTGCAGCAAGGCACTGATGCCGGTCATCAAATCGCTGCTGTCGTTGAGCAGGCGCGAGATAGGCGAGGGCGAGGCGATCAGCGTCGGCAGACTGCCGTCATGGCCGCGCAGTTTCGGGCTCTCGGGCGTGCCGCCGCTGAGCTGGATGATTGAGGTGCCGGTGATGCCGGTCAGCGCCAGTTTGGCCTGGGTGTCTTCCTTGACCGGCGTGTCGCCCGCCAGACGAATCCGCGCCAGCACCCGGCGCGGGTCTTGCGGGTCGAGGCGCAGGCTGACCACATCGCCGACCTTGATTCCGCTGTACTGCACCGAACTGCCCTTGGACAGACCGCTGACCGCCTCGTTGAACACCACTTCGTAATCCTTGAACTCGGTGTCGACGCTGGACTTGGCCAGAAACAGGCCGAAGAGCAGGGCGCCTGCCACCACGACCACCGTGAACAGGCCGATCAACACATGATGGGCTCGGGTTTCCATGTCAGACCTCGTTGAGCAGTTTGGCGGCGTCCAGCGCCGAGCGGCCACGCGGGCCGTGGAAGTATTCGTGAATCCACGCGTCGGCGGTTTCGGAGACGATGTCGATAGGGCCGGCCACCAGCACTTTCTTCTGCGCCAGCACCGCCACTCGGTCGGTGATGGTGTAGAGCGTGTCGAGGTCGTGGGTGACCAGAAACACGCTCAGACCCAACGCATCACGCAGGGTCAGGATCAATTGATCGAACTGCGCCGCGCCAATCGGATCGAGGCCGGCAGTGGGTTCGTCGAGAAACAGGATGTCCGGATCCAGTGCCAGGGCCCGCGCCAGGGCCGCACGCTTGATCATGCCGCCGGACAGCGACGCCGGGTACTTGTCCGCCGCCGACAACGGCAGCCCGGCCAGCGCCAGCTTCACCGCTGCCAGATGCTCGGCGTCGTGGCGACTGAGGCCGGCGTGTTCGATCAGGGGCAGGGCGACGTTTTCGGTAACGGTCAGCGAGGAAAACAGCGCGCCTTTCTGAAACAACACACCGAAGCGCCTTTCGATCAGCGAGCGTTCATGCTCGGGCAGATTCGGCAGGTTCTGGCCGAAGACCTTGACCATGCCTTCGCTGGGCCGATTCAGCCCGACGATGCTGCGCAGCAGCACCGACTTGCCGGTGCCGGAGCCACCGACCACGGCGAGGATTTCGCCTTTGTACACGTCCAGATCAAGGTTCTCGTGCACGCTCTGCGGGCCGAAGCGATTGCACAGGCCACGGACCTCGATCACCGCCTCCGAGGGCGCGCGGGGTAAACGACTCACCAGCCCATCTCCATGAAAAACAGCGCAGCCACCGCGTCGAGCACGATCACCACGAAAATTGACTGCACCACGCTGGAAGTGGTGTGCGCACCGACCGACTCGGCGCTGCCGCTGACCTTGAAACCTTCCAGGCAACCGATCGCCGCGATCAGGAAAGCGAAAATCGGCGCTTTCACCATGCCGACCAGAAAGTGCTGTACACCGATGTCCGATTGCAGCAGCGAGAGGAACATCGCCGGCGAGATGTCCAGCGACACCGCGCAGACCACACCGCCGCCAACAATCCCCGAGAGCATCGCCAGAAAGGTCAGCATGGGCAGCGCCACCAGCAGCGCCAGCACCCGTGGCACCACCAGCAGCTCCATCGGGTCGAGACCGAGGGTGCGGATGGCGTCGATTTCTTCGTTGGCTTTCATCGAGCCGATCTGCGCGGTGAACGCGCTGGCGGTGCGCCCGGCCATCAGGATCGCCGTCAGCAACACGGCGAATTCGCGCAGGAACGAGAAGCCGACCAGATCCACGGTAAAAATTGTCGCGCCGAAACTGGCCAGCACCGTGGCGCCGAGAAACGCCACCACCGCGCCGACCAGAAACGTCAGCAGGGCCACGATTGGCGCGGCGTCGAGGCCGGTCTGCTCGATGTGCGCGATCATCGGCGTGATGCGCCAGCGCCTGGGCCGAAACAGGCCACGGGCGATGACTTCGAGAATCAGCCCGACGAAGCCGAGCAGCTGCGTTGTGTCGCTCCAGACTTTATCCACCGCGCGGCCGATGCGCGTCAGCAGTTGCACGCTGACGCTGACTTCCGGCTCTTTGATCGGCACGCAGAAATCGCTCAGCGAGCGGTACACGGTTTGCAGCAAGGCGCGGTCGGCCGTCGAAAGGGTGCAATCGGGGTGTTCGGCAGACTTGCCCAGCCGTTCGGAACCGAGCAGTTCGACCAGCAACGAGGCGCCGGCGGTGTCGAGAGCGCCGAGGCCGTTCAGGTCGATCGGGGTACTGGCGTCGTATTGACCGTGGAGCTTTTCACTCAGGTGCTTGAGCGCCGTGTAATGGGCCAGCGTCCAGTCGCCGGTGACCCGCAGGCGAGCAGGACTGAGCGCGGTGTCCAGGTGGGCACTGCCGGGGGTTGGGCTGCTGGTCATAAGCTCCGTGCTTGTACGGCCGTTACGAGAGCCTACGTAATAGCACGAACCGGATTACTTTTCTTTGGCCGGTGTGCTGTCCGTAATTGCGAAACGCAGCACGCCGATCAACTGGCCATCCTCGGTCAGCACGCGCACCTGCCATTTGCCCGTCGGGTTACCGGGGAAATTCTGCTTGTGCGTCCACGCCCGGTAGCCTTCCTTGCGCCCGCCATGGATGTCGAGGGCGATGCGGTCAACCTCTTTGCCGTTGAAGGTCCAGACGTGATAGATCCGCTCATCGAGGCCACGCGGCGCGTTGATCGCGGTGTAGGCGTAGAGCCCGCCATTGCGGATCTGCTCGGCGCTGACGGTATCGAGGCTGGCGCCGGGGGTGCGATCCTGCAGCTGCGTGCTGATCGCCACATCGGTCATCCACAGCGTCGCCGGCGGCACCCAGGAACGCAGCGCCCAACCGACGCCACCGATGCCGACGGTAATGAACAGAATCGCCAGGGCGTTGCGCACCGTGCGGATCGGGAAGATCGACGCCAGGCTCGGGAACGACAGCAGCACGGCAATCCCCAGCGCCCATTTGAAACTCTGTGCGGTCGTCAGGTGCATGATCACCGGCAATGCAGTGAGCAGGGCGGCAAACAGCGTCAGCGTGTGCAATGCGAGAAATGCCCAGCGCCGTGGCGCCAGCCATTTGTAATACAGCGGATCGACGATAGAGATCAGTGCGGCAATGCCAAGCAGGCCGGTGAAAATCAACTGACCGCTGTTCCAGGTGGTGGTGATGAAGAAGAACGGCAGGACAAAAAACAGGCTTTCCTGATGGATCATCTGCGTCGCGTAGCGCAGCAGCGGCTGGGGAATCTCGCGTTTGAAGATCCGCGTGAACAGCCCGGTCAGGGTGTTTTCCAGCATCAGCCAGATCCAGCTGAGCAGCATGATCACCGTGATCCAACTGGCCAGCCCCTGTTGGCGATCGACGAGGATGAAACTGCCGACCCCGGAAATGAAACCACCCGCCGCAATGACCCCTGGGTAGCGCTTGATCAGCTCGAGAATGCGCTGGACCAGGAGGGTTAATTTCGACATGTGGGCCATTCACTGCAGGGTAAGGAAATACCCCGACAGAGTAGCGTCCGCCGGGCGTTGTGGCGAGGTTGCGGGTCACATAAATCCACCACACTCCCTGTGGGAGCGGCTTGCTCGCGAATGCGGTGGATCATCCGGCATTGCAGTGACTGACCCGGCGAATTCGCGAGCAAGCCCGCTCCCACAGGGTCAGTGTTCGGCCGGTTTGCGGTGGCGATGCAGACGCCAGCCGATCACGATCAGCAGCAGTACGCCGACACCACCGGCGACCAGCCACAACACCTGATCATCACTGATCAAGGGCTTCTCGATCCTGATATACCCCGGCTGCAACAGCAGCTCGCGCATGGCCTTGTTCGCCGCGTCCAGCGTCACCCCTTGCAACTCCCGAGCGGGATTGGCAAAGCGGCCATCCTGATAGTCGGCCAGCGCGCTCCAGTAATAGTCCGCCAGCGCGCTGTTGCCCTGCACGGCCCAGGCCTGATGGGCGATGGCAGCTTGCTTGATGCGGGCGAAGGTGCTCGGGTCGAGGCCGTTTTTCAGCAGGTCGGCCTTGAGGTCATCGAGTACCTGGATGGCTTCGTCGACGTCATCGCGATCCAGGTCAGCGTTGAGGCTCATGAAGCCGACACCACCGAACACTTCGCGCTCGGCCCACGGCCCGTACGACAAGCCATGGTTTAGGCGAATCTGCCGGTACAGCGCCCAGTCGAGATAATCCTTGAGAATGTCGAACGTCTGGTCGTACTGATCGTCGAGCACCGGTTCCGGCACCAGCCAGTGCAGCTTGGCGCTGTCGCCAATGAAGCCACGGGTGAGGGTGCGCTCATGGGCGGCGCTGGTGCGGATGTCCGGCAGCGCCCGGTGTTCGCTCGGCTCGACCGGCTCGAGCTCACCCCAGGTGCGCTCCAGATAGGCCGGCAGCAGTTTGTCGAGTTCGCCGACGACGATCAGGGTCATGTTGTTCGGCGCGTACCAGGCCTTGCGCACCTTCTCCAATTGCTCCTGGGTAAGATGGCCGACTTCGGCGCGCTGCGGGCATTTCAATCCCAGTTCGACAGCCAGTTGATTGCTCGCGGTATGCCCGAGGTCCTGACGGTCGAGGAAGCGTTGCAGTTTGGTGTAATGGCCGCCGTCCTCACGCTCGACGACCCGTTTCGCCGCGTTGATCGCGTTGCCGTCGATGCGTGTCTGAGTCAGCAGCGCGAGGAGCAGGTCGAGTACCTTGCGCTGGTTTTTCGCCGGGGCTTCGATGACGAACGTGGTGTCGGCATTGCTGGTGAACGCATTCCAGTCACCGCCCAGTGCCTGCATGCGCTCCTCCAGACCGCCTTCGCCAGTGGCGTCGATACCGCTGAACAGCAGGTGTTCGAGCAAATGCGGCAGCTCTTTCTCGTCGCAATCGAAATCATCGAGGCCGACGCCGACCACCAGCCGGATTGCCACATGCCCACGCTCAGTGCCGGGCTTGAGCATCAACTGCAAACCGTTGGGCAGCGCATAGCCTTCGACTTGAAAACGATCCAGGGCGAAGGCGGGCAGGGAGCCGAGCAAGAGGCAGGCGAACAACAGGCAACGCATAACAGGCTTCCATACGGCTGATTTGGAGATCCGTGTCGTCAGTTGCGACCCCAATCGGCGGTCTCAAGGCTGAACCACTGTAACTGACTGACCGCAGCCTCAGACGTTCAAGGCGAATGCGTAATGTCGGCCATGTCATCCACCGCCAGCGCGCCGGTGTCCGCCGTTTCCAGCACCACATAGGCGCTGCTGCAGAACAGCGAGTTGAGCCGCTTCATGTCGGCAATCAATTCCAGATGCAACGAACTGGTCTCCAGACTCTGCACGATCTTGCGCTGCAAACGGCTGACGTGCGCGTGGGCCAGACGCCGCTCCTGCGCACGAAAACGGCGTTTCTCGCGCAACAACTGCCGCGCGCTTTCGCGGTCGCCACTGAGAAACACCGACAGGCCCAGGCGCAGGTTGGCGATCAATTGCTGCTGCAGGCCGGCGAGATCTTCCAGGCCTTCCTCAGAGAACGAACGCCGCTGCGAGGTTTTCTGCTGCTGGATCTTGCGCAGCATGCGCTCGATCAGGTCGGCGGCAAGTTTCAGGTTGATCGCCAGCTCGATGATCTCGGCCCAGCGCCGACTGTCCTGCTCGCCGAGATCCTCGCGAGGCATCTGCGCCAGATAAAGCTTGATCGCGCTGTACAGTGCTTCGACATCGTCGGTCAGGCGGCGCATCTCCTGCGTGACGGCGGTCTGCTTGCCGCGCAGCACATCGAGGGAGGCGTCGAGCATGTTATCGAGCAGATCGCCCATGCGCAGGGTTTCCCGCGCAGCATTGGCCAGCGCCAGGCTCGGCGTGACCAGTGCCGTCGGGTCGAGATGCCGCGGTTTGGCGGTGCCGTTGACCTCCGGCCGCTCCGGCAGCAACCAGGCACATAGCCGCGCCATCGGCCCGACGCTGGGCAGCAGGATCAGACAGCGCGCGGTGTTGTAGAGCAGGTGGAAGCCGATGACCATTTCCTGGGGGCTGAAATCGAGGCTGTCGATCCAGTGCACCAGCGGGTCGAGCACCGGGATGATCAGCAGCAGACCGATCAGTTTGTACAACAGGCTGCCCAGCGCCACTTGCCGGCCGGCGGCGTTCTGCATGCTGGTGCTCATGAAGGCGAGAATGCCGCTGCCGATGTTCGCGCCGATCACCAGACCGATCGCCACCGGCAGGCTGATCACCGCAGCGCCGGCCAGCGTGGCGGTCAGCAGCACGGCAGCGAGGCTGGAGTAGGAAATCATCGCGAACAGCGCGCCGACCAGGGCGTCGAGGAGGATGTCGCCGGTCAGCGAGGCGAAAATCACTTTCACCCCTTGGGCGTGAGTAATCGGCGCGGCGGCTTCAACGATCAACTGCAGAGCGAGGATGATCAGCCCCAGCCCGATCGACACCCGGCCCATCTGCCCGAGCCGCGTCTGTTTACGTGAGAGAAAGAAAATTACCCCGAGGAAGATCAGCAGCGGCGACAACCACGACAGGTCAAACGTCAGCACCCGCGCCATCAACGCGGTACCGACATCGGCACCCAGCATGGTCGCCAGCGCCGGGGTCAGCGCCATCAGGCCCTGGCCGACAAACGAGGTGACCAGCATCGCCGTGGCGTTGCTGCTCTGCACCATCGCGGTGACGAGAATACCGGCGATGAACGCCAGCCATTTCTTCGACATGTTCTGGCCGATGACATGTCGCAAATTGGTGCCGTAAACCCGCAGGATGCCGGTTCGGACGATGTGCGTGCCCCAGATCAGCAGGGCAACGGCGGACAACAAATTGAGCAGGGTGAGCATGTAGACCCCCTGTAGTAGCAGCGCCCCAGAGGGGCAAGTGGACGGCACCGCGCGGTTTCTACGTTTTTGATACTTAAGCTGTAGTTGGCTAACGGTCTGGGCGCCAGCATTGCACAGCTAAAGAACGGAATGAAACAAAACTGTCATGAAAGCCGGTGTATCCAGCCCCGGAATTCGACACGTTTTCCCTGCGTGGCCGAAAACGACTGTGGGAGCGAGCTTGCTGGCGAAAGCGGTGGGCCAGCCAACATTGTTGTCGACTGGCACTCCGTCTTCGCGAGCAGGCTCGCTCCCACAGGTTATTGCGCTTGAGCGGACGAGCAGATTATTGGCCCGGCACATCCTTGCGCAGTTTCACCGGATCCTGCTGCTGTTTCTTTTTGGCCATCGCGCCGCGCAGTTTGATGTTGATCGCTTCCACCGCCAGCGAGAACGCCATGGCGAAGTAGACGTAGCCTTTCGGCACATGCACGTCGAACGACTCGGCGATCAGCACGGTACCGACTACCAGCAGGAACGACAGCGCGAGCATTTTCAGCGACGGGTGCTTGTCGATGAATTCGCTGATCTTGCCCGAGGCCAGCATCATCACCAGCACCGCCACGATAATCGCCGCAACCATGACCGGTACATGCGAAACCATGCCGACCGCAGTGATCACCGAGTCCAGCGAGAAGACGATATCGATGATCGCGATCTGAATGATGGTGTAGAGGAAGTTGCCGCCCTTGCCCGATGGCGCGTCGTCGCTTTCGTCTTCGCCTTCCAGCGCGTGGTACATCTCCTGCGAGCTTTTCCACAGCAGGAACAGGCCACCGAAGAACAGGATCAGGTCACGACCGGAAATGCCCTGACCGAACACCTCGAAGAGGTCGGCGGTGAGGCGCATGACCCAGGTGATCGACAGCAGCAACAGGATCCGCGTGATCATCGCCAGGGCCAGACCGAAGATTCGGGTGCGCGCCTGCATGTGCTTGGGCATGCGGCTGACCAGAATCGAGATCATGATGATGTTATCGATGCCGAGGACGATTTCCAGGGCGGTCAGGGTGAAGAAGGCAACCCAGATTTCGGGGTTGGTCAGCCATTCCATGTGTATTCCTTTGAGCAATTGTTAAACCGAAAAAGGTCCGGGCTTCAAACCGCGAAGCCAGGACCCGAATCGGTGAGTCTTGGGCTTATAGAGTGCTGAACAGCGGGAAAGTCCCCAACAGCAGCGCAGCAATCAGAATGCAGATACACACCAGGATCGCCCATTTCAAGGTAAAACGCTGGTGATCACCGAAATCGATACCAGCCAGCGCCACCAACAGATAGGTCGACGGTACCAACGGGCTCAGCAAGTGGACGGGCTGACCGACGATCGAGGCACGGGCCATTTCCACTGCAGTGATTCCATAGTGACTGGCCGCTTCGGCCAGCACCGGCAACACGCCGTAGTAGAACGCGTCGTTGGACATGAAGAAGGTGAACGGCATGCTCACCAGCGCCGTGATCACCGCCAGGTACGGGCCGAGGAACTCCGGAATCACCGCCAACAGGCTCTTCGACATCGCATCGACCATGCCGGTGCCCGACAGGATACCGGTGAAGATACCGGCCGCAAAGATCAGCCCGACCACTGCCAGCACGCTGCCGGAATGTGCGGCGACGCGATCCTTCTGCATTTGCAGGCACGGGTAGTTGACGATCATCGCAATACTGAACGCCACCATGAACAGCACCGGCAGCGGCAGCAGGCCGCCGATCAGCGTGCACATCAGGCCGAAGGTCAACGCGGCGTTGAACCAGATCAGTTTCGGACGCCGCGCGTCGGGGAATTGCGAGACGCTGATTTCGCTGTGATCGATCTCATCGCCGACCAGATGCAGCTCGCCGAGGCGGGCACGTTCACGTTTGCCGTAGAAGTAGGCAATCAGCAGGATCGCCACTACACCGGCAGCCATCGCCGGAATCATCGGCACGAAAATATCCGACGGGTCGACATGCAGAGCACTCGCCGCACGGGCGGTCGGGCCGCCCCATGGGGTCATGTTCATCACGCCGCCGGCGAGAATGATCAGACCGGCCATGATTCGCGGGCTCATGCCGATGCGGCTGTACAGCGGCAGCATGGCGGCCACGCAGATCATGTAAGTGGTCGCGCCGTCACCATCAAGGGAAACGACGAGCGCCAGAACGGCGGTGCCGACCGAAACTTTCAGCGGGTCGCCCTTGACCAGTTTGAGGATTTTGCGCACGGCCGGGTCGAACAGGCCGGAGTCGATCATCAGGGCGAAATACAGAATGGCGAACATCAACATCACGCCGGTTGGCGCCAGTTTGGTGATGCCCTCTAGCATCATCGGACCGATTTTCGGCGCGAACCCACCAAACAGGGCGAACAGGATCGGGATGATGATCAGGGCGATCAGCGCGGACAGGCGCTTGGTCATGATCAGGAACATGAACGTGATGACCATGGCGAAGCCAAGGAAAGTCAGCATGGGATTACTCCAGGCGTAGCGCGGCTAATGGAATGAGCGGACCGGGCGGGATCAGCGCAGAACGGGAGGCGCGAGGCGTACGAGCGGAGTAACCAGCAGGGAGAGGGAAAAACGGCGGGTTGCAGAAGACATCAGAATCACCATTGTTGTTGTTAATTGGGCCGGGTCTGTGGAACAACCACAGGTCTTGGGCCAACCGGTCTGTTGCCGGGAGTGAGGCGATCCTAATCGGGGAAGCTTTCAGCTACCTTTCGCGATCGAAAGCGATGAATGAACGGTCAACCGGTGGGCGGCTGCAACGAGAGCCAATGAATACGGGAGAAGAGCGGTGGAGACGAACCAGACACATAACGGCGGCTGTCACTGCGCGCACATCCGCTACCGGTTCAGCGCAGCGCTGCAGGACATTGCGCATTGTCACTGTGCGATCTGCCGCAAGGTCAGCGGCGGTATCGTCACCACATGGATCACCGTGCCGGCGGCGAACTTTCAATGGCTGGCCGGAACGCCGGCACGCTATGAATCGTCCGCCAGTTGCGCGCGATACTTCTGCTCAAACTGCGGCGCGCAACTGGCATTGCTGACCTCGCTCAGCCCCGACACCATCGACGTGACCATCGCCACGCTGGATCATCCTGAAATCGCGCCGGCCGAGCGGCACATCTGGACTGACAGCCGATTGCCCTGGCTGCGTCTGGATGAGCATCTGCCGGGCGAAGCCGAAGAAACTCTCGATTAAAACACCGACAGATTCAACGGCCGCAGCGCGCCCATCCAGATGGCGTGTTCGGTGTGATCGAGCAAGTCATCGCCCGTGTCCGGGTGCAGGAATACCACCAGGCCCTTGCGGTTGAGCGCCAGCCAAGGCAGCACTTCGCCGATCAGCTCGGGGCCGAAGGCCAGTTGGCAGCTCCAGTCGGGGTGCGGGCCCACCGGGCGTTCGTGCACGCGGCCCATCTTCAGCGCAAACAGCTGCGCGGCCTGTTCGCACAAGGCCCGCGCCTGGTCGATGGTTTGCGCGTCGAAATAGACATGGGCGTGGTAGCCCTTGATCCCTTGCATCGTGTCGCCTCTCAATCGGTTCGAACCCTTGGCTGTTTCCACCGTCACAGGCCATATGGGCCAACTATAAGGAAAACAGCCATGAAAAATGCCGAAACCCCAGTGGTGAAAGTGGTGCTCTATGGTGCCATGGCCAGCCTGGGGGGTGCGTTGATGGCTGAATTGCTGCGCCGCCAACACGAAGTGATCGCCATTCTCGACGATCTCACTGCGCTCGCGCCGCGACCCGGACTGCGCACAAAAACCGGCGACTTGTTCGACGCCGAGCGGGTCAATCAGAGCGTCGCCGGCACCTCGGCGGTGATCTGTCTGCTGGACGCGCCGGGGCTGCCGTTCAGCAGCGACCATGTCGAGCGCTCGGTCACTCTGGGCCCGGTCGAACAGGTGCTGGCAGTCGACGCACTGGTCGAAGGCTTGCACCTGGCCAGCGTGCCGCGCTTGTTCCTGGTAGGCAACTTCGGTGTACTCGACGAGCCTGACAGTGACGAGCGTCTGCAACGTCACGCCGCTGAAGAAATCCTCGAGGCGGTGCAAAGCAGCTCACTGCGCTGGACCCTGGTCAATGCGCCGCACGGCGTTGCCGGATTGACCATCGAGCATTTCAGTCAGGTTGGCGGAAATCTCGAGCCGGGGCTTGCCGAACCCTTGGAGCGCTTGAACCGCGTGGCAGTGGGGATTGCCGATGAGCTGCGGCTCAATCTGCATGTGGGACAGCATGTGAATTTTGTAGCGGCTTCAGATATTTAAAAGATCGCCTGCAGGAGCTGCCGGAGCTGCCGGAGGCTCGGGCCGCGATCGGACGATCTTTTGCTCTTCACACCGCAATCGAGGGCAGGGCCAGACCGTTAAGCGATTCGGCACTGCTGGCCTGTTCCGCCATTAACCAATCAACAAACTCTTGAATCAACGCACCCCGACGTTTGCGCTGCGGCAGCACCACGTAATACCCCAGCCGCGACAGCGTGGTTTGCGCCAGCGGCCGGCACAGCAAACCCTGCATCAGCAAGTTATCCACAAGGTGACGCCAACCAATCGCCACACCTTGCCCGCCAATCGCCGCTTGAATCAGCAACGTGTAATTGTCGAAGCGCAACTGACCCGGCGCCGGCGGCGTGGTCAGGCCAAGTTGACGGAACAGCCCGCTCCAGTCGAACCAGTTGCTGCTGTTTTCGCCGCGCAGGTGCAGCAGCGGAAATTCCAGCAGGGCCTGCGCGGGCAACGGCAATGAACGGTCCTTGAGCAGCAGCGGGCTGCACACCGGGAACACTTCTTCGCTGAACAGCCAGTGGCTCTCGCCCTGCTTGAATCGACCATCGCCAAACAGGATCGCCACGTCGATGTCGGTGCGCAGCATATTGTGGTTGCGCTCGCTCGTGACGAGGCTGACATCGATGTGCGGGTTGGCTTCGTGGAAGCGGTGCAGGCGCGGCATCAGCCAATAGGCGGCGAACGCGAAATCGGTCGCGACCTGCAGCACTTCATGTTGCTGCTGAGCGCTGATTGCGCTCAATCCTGCGTCGATGTTCTGCAAACCCAAGGTAACTTGCTCGAAAAGCAGGGTACCCACCTCAGTCAGCTCAATGCCCCGGTAAATCCGATCGAAGAGGCGTGTTCCGAGTTGTTCTTCCAGGCGTTTGATCTGCTGGCTGATCGCCGGTTGTGTCGTACCAAGCTCAACCGCAGCCGCAGTGAAACTGCGATGGCGCGCCGCCGCTTCAAAGGCACGAAGAAGATCGAGGGACAGGTCGCCGAGGGCCTCATACATAAGCTGTGCTTATCCTAGTCATTGTCTGTGGCGGGCTTTACCGAAGAAAGCATGGGATTCATGCTCGGTTGCAGCACTCTCGCATAAATATTCAACATGGAATGCCGCGATCACATGAAGCGCAAGAACATTCTTTTCATCATGGCCGATCAAATGGCCGCGCCAATGTTGCCGTTCTACGGCCCATCGCCTGTCAAACTGCCAAACCTGTCCCGCCTCGCCGCCCAGGGCGTAGTGTTTGATGCCGCGTATTGCAACAGCCCGCTGTGCGCACCGTCGCGCTTCACTCTGGTCAGTGGTCAGCTGCCGAGCAAGATCGGCGCCTATGACAACGCCGCTGATTTTCCTGCCGATATCCCCACTTATGCGCACTACTTGCGCCGACTCGGCTACCGCACTGCGCTGTCGGGCAAGATGCACTTTTGCGGGCCGGACCAACTGCACGGTTATGAAGAACGCCTGACCAGCGATATCTACCCGGCCGATTACGGTTGGGCGGTGAACTGGGACGAGCCGCAGGTACGACCGAGCTGGTATCACAACATGTCCTCGGTGCTGCAGGCCGGGCCGTGCGTGCGTACCAATCAGCTGGATTTCGACGAAGAGGTGGTGTTCAAGGCACAGCAATATCTGTTCGATCACATCCGCGAGGATGGCGACCAGCCGTTTTGCCTGACCGTGTCGATGACTCACCCGCACGACCCGTACACGATTCCCAAGAAATTTTGGGATTTGTATGACGATGCCGATATCCCGCTGCCTACAGCCTTGAACCAGGACGAACTCGATCCGCACTCGCAACGGCTGCTCAAGGTTTACGATTTGTGGGACAAGCCGCTGCCTGTGGATAAAATCCGCGATGCCCGTCGCGCCTATTTCGGGGCTTGCAGCTATATTGACGCCAACGTCGGCAAACTGCTGGAAACGCTGGACGATACCGGGCTGATTGACGACACCATCATTGTTTTCTCCGGCGACCATGGCGACATGCTCGGCGAGAAGGGCCTCTGGTACAAAATGCACTGGTTCGAGATGGCCGCGCGGGTGCCGCTGCTGATCAGCGCACCGGGACAATTCCAGGCGGGCCGGGTCAGCGCCGCGGTTTCCACCGCCGACCTGCTGCCGACGTTCGTTGATCTGGCCGGAGGGAGCCTCGAACCGGGCCTGCCGCTGGATGGCCGCTCCTTGCTGCCGCACCTGCAAGGGCAGGGCGGGCATGACGAAGTGTTCGGCGAGTACATGGCCGAAGGCACCGTCAGCCCGTTGATGATGATTCGCCGGGGCGCCTACAAATTTATCTACAGCGAAAGCGACCCGTGCCTGCTCTTCGACGTGGTTAACGATCCGCGCGAAGAAGAAGAGCTGAGCCAGTCGCCGCAACACCGTCAGGTGTTCGAAGACTTTCTTGCTCAAGCGCGGACCAAATGGGATATCCCGGCGATCCATCGGGACGTGCTGGCCAGCCAGCGCCGACGCCGGTTCGTCGCCGATGCGTTAACCATCGGCAAGCTGAAGAGCTGGGATCACCAGCCGCTGGTCGATGCCAGTCAGCAGTACATGCGCAACCACATCGACCTTGATGATCTGGAGCGCAAGGCCCGTTATCCACAACCCTGCCAAAACCAATAATGTTAAGGGGAAGTCCATGCGCAAGTTATCCACAGCTGTGACCGTTGGCCTGATCGCGTTGAGCAGCGCCTCGGCTTTTGCCGAGCAAGGCTGCGAAATCGTGAAAATGGCCGATCCGGGCTGGAGCGACATCGCCGCGACCAATGCCATCACCGGGTTTCTGCTGGACGCCATGGGCTACAAGGCCAAAGTCGATACCCTTGCGGTGCCGATCACCTTTGGCGGTTTGAAGGACGGCCAGGTTGACGTATTTCTCGGCAACTGGATGCCGGCGCAGCAGGGCTTTTATGACAAATTCGTCGCCACCGGTGATGTGACGCAATTGGCGAAAAACCTCGAAGGCACTGAATTCACCCTTGCTGTCCCCGACTATGTCTGGGAGACGGGTGTGCATGATTTCGCTGACCTGAACAAATTCGCCGACAAGTTCGACAAGAAAATCTACGGCATCGGCTCGGGCGCCCCCGCAAACATTTCGCTGCAGGAAATCATCAAGAAGAACGACTTCGACATGGGTCAGTGGAAGCTGATCGAGTCCAGCGAACAGGCGATGCTGGCCGAAGTATCGCGGGCAGTGAAGAAACAGAAATTCGTCACCTTCCTCGGTTGGACCCCGCACCCGATGAACGTGCAACTGAAAATGCGCTATCTGAAAGGCGGCGAAAAATACTTCGGCGACACCGGGAACGTCTTCACCCTGACCCGCAAGGGGTACGCCGAGGCCTGCCCGAATGTGGGCAAGTTGCTGACCAATCTGGCGTTCACTCAGGACATGGAAAACAGCATCATGGCCGAGGTAGTGAACAAGAAAATCAGCAATGCCGCGGCGGCGAAGGCGTGGATCAAGGCGAATCCGGCGGTACTGGACAAGTGGCTCGATGGCGTGAAGACGGTGGATGGCAATGATGCACTGGTGGCGGTGAAGGCGAAGCTGTAAATGCATTCGCCGATCGTTCTAACGCTCTGCGTGGGAACGATCGGCGGGAAGGGCTGATACCCTTGTTGAAAACTCCAACCGTGAGGATCCATGGCCTTCCCCAGCCGTCATTCACTTTTTCCTTTCCTGAGCTGGTTGCCACGGCAAACCCGCGCCAGCGTCGGCAGGGACCTGATCGTCGGCCTCAGCGGTGCGATTCTCGCGTTACCCCAGTCGATTGCCTACGCCCTGATTGCCGGTCTGCCACCTGAATACGGTCTCTACGCAGCGATCATCCCGGTGATGATCGCTTGCCTGTGGGGCTCATCGTGGCATCTGATCTGCGGCCCGACGGCGGCGATTTCGATTGTGCTCTACGCCAGCGTCAGCCCCTTGGCCGTTCCGGCGTCGCAGGACTACATCACGCTGATTCTGTTGCTGACCTTTCTGGCCGGGATTTTCCAGTGGTTGCTCGGCCTGCTGCGCTTCGGCGCACTGGTGAATTTCGTCTCGCACTCGGTGGTGCTCGGTTTCACCCTCGGTGCGGCGGTGGTGATCGCCATCGGGCAATTGCCCAATCTGCTCGGGCTGGAATTGCCGGCCAGCACCACGGCGCTCGCCAGTCTGATGGATCTGGTGCGACATCTCGGGGCTGTGGATAAGCCTTCGCTGATCCTCGGCGTCGCCACAGTCATCGTCGGCGTGGCGCTGAAAAAACTCCTGCCACGCTGGCCGACGCTGTTGATCACGCTAGTGCTGGCCAGTCTGCTGGTATGGATCTGGCCGGCGATGTTCGGCCATGTGCATCTGGTCAGCGCTTTCGTCGGTCGCTTGCCGCCTTTCAGCGCCTTGCCGCTGGATCCGGAGGTGATGCTGCGCCTGCTGCCGAGCGCCGTAGCGGTGGGCATGCTCGGGCTGGTCACCAGTCTGTCGATTGCGCGCTCGATTTCCGCCCGGTCGCAGCAGTTGCTTGATGCCAATCAGGAAGTCCGCGCGCAAGGTTTGTCGAATATTGTCGGGGCGTTCTTTTCCGGCTCGCTGTCAGCCGGATCGTTTACCCGCTCGGGATTGAGTTACGAAGCGGGTGCCTGTTCGCCACTGGCCGGGATTTTTTCTGCGGTCTGGGTAGCTTTGTTTGCGATCTTCGGCGCCGGGCTGATTTCGCATATTCCGATTCCCGCCATGGCCGGCAGCATTCTGCTGATTGCCTGGGGCCTGGTCGATCACCGAGCAATTCGGGCATTGCTGCGGGTCAGTCGTGCCGAGTTCGTGGTCATGGCGCTGACGTGCCTCGCAACGCTGCTGCTGGAACTGCAGACAGCCATTTACGCCGGCGTGCTGGCGTCGCTGTTTTTCTACCTCAAGCGCACTTCGCAACCGCGTGTGCAGCATTGGCGAGACGGTGAGGACGATGTTTTACGCGTCGGCGGTTCGATCTTTTTCGGCGCCAGCCATTACCTGCAAGTGCGCCTGCAACGGTTGCACGGAGCGCGGGTGGTAATCGAGGCACAGCAGATCAACTTCATCGATTATTCAGGGGTGGAGATGCTGCATCAGGAAGCGCGGCGTTTGTTGGGCCAGGGCCGCAGCCTGACCTTGCGCCGGGCACGGCCACAGGTCGTGGAAGAATTACGCAAGCTGGAAGGGGCGGAAAAATGCCCGATCCGCTTTGAGGATTGATCCAGGATCAGCTGAGTGGCCATTCGCGAGCAAGCGCGCTCCCACCGTGCAATGCGATCAAATGTGGGAGCGAGCTTGCTCGCGAAGCTCTTAAAGGGCTAATTGTCGGCGCAGTTCGGCGAGCACCGGAGCGGTATCCGGGCGCACGCGGCGCCATAAGTAGAACGCCTCCGCCGCCTGCTCGGCGAGCATGCCCAGACCATCCATTGCCAGCGCCGCGCCGTGCTCGGTGGCCCAGCGACAGAACGCAGTCGGTTCCTTGCCGTACATCATGTCGTAGCACAGCGTCTGGCCCGGCTCGATCAGGCTTGGCGCAATCGGCGGAACGTCACCGGTCAGGCTGGCGGAAGTAGCGTTGATGATCACGTCCACCGGTTCGCGCAACCAGTCGAAGCCACTGGCTGCTACCGGCCCCAGGTCGCAGAACAATTCGGCCAGCAGCTCAGCCTTGTCCACCGTGCGATTGGCGATGATCACTGAGGCCGGATTCTCCGCCAGCAATGGCTCCAGCGCCCCGCGCACCGCGCCGCCGGCGCCGAGCAAAAGGATGCGCTTGCCGGTCAGGCTGAATCCGGCATTGACCGTCAGATCGCGGACCAGGCCAGCGCCATCGGTGTTGTCGCCGAGGAGTGAGCCATCGTCCAGTTTGCTCAAGGTGTTCACCGCCCCAGCGCGCTGCGCGCGTGCGGTCAGGCTGTTGGCCAGACGGTAAGCCTCTTCCTTGAACGGCACCGTCACGTTGGCACCGCGCCCCTCCCGAAAGAACGCGGTGGCGCAGCCGGCAAAATCATCAAGCGGCGCCAGCAGCGTGCTGTAATCGAGGCGTTGGCTTGTCTGTTCAGCGAACAGCTGGTGAATCATCGGCGACTTGCTGTGGCCGATCGGGTTACCGAAAACGACGTAACGATCCATCACCAATCCTCAGGCCTCGGCCAGCCAGTCGCGATCCTGCAGGAAGTATTCGGTCAGGCGCGCTTCGGCGCTGCCTGGCTCGGCCTTCCAGTCATAACCCCAGCGCACTTGCGGCGGCAGCGACATCAGAATCGATTCGGTACGTCCGCCCGATTGCAGACCAAAGAGGGTGCCACGGTCGTAAACCAGGTTGAACTCGACATAGCGACCACGGCGGAACTCCTGGAATTCGCGCTGCTGTGCAGTGAAGGCATCGTTTTTGCGCCGCTGCACAATCGGCAGGTAGGCGTCGATGTAGGCGTCGCCGATGGCGCGCATGAACGCGAAACTGGTGTCGAAATCCCACTCGTTCAGATCATCGAAGAACAGACCACCAATGCCGCGCGGCTCATGACGGTGCTTGATGTGAAAGTAGGTATCGCACCAGGCCTTGTAGCGTGGATAGACATCAGCGCCGAACGGAGCACAGGCTTGCTCGGCGACGCGGTGCCAGTGGACGCAATCTTCCTCAACGCCGTAATACGGGGTCAGGTCGAAGCCGCCGCCAAACCACCAGACCGGCTCTTCGCCTTCTTTTTCAGCGATGAAAAAGCGCACGTTGGCGTGGGACGTCGGCACGTGCGGGTTGTGCGGATGGATCAC
The DNA here is from genome assembly GCF_044542195.1 of Pseudomonas sp. NPDC079367. Classification (NCBI taxonomy): domain Bacteria; kingdom Pseudomonadati; phylum Pseudomonadota; class Gammaproteobacteria; order Pseudomonadales; family Pseudomonadaceae; genus Pseudomonas; species Pseudomonas sp. NPDC079367. The sequence continues at coordinate 16,220 of NZ_JBITTW010000043.1, read as the reverse complement.
AAGCGATACGCCGAGCGCCTCGAAACCACGCCCGGCCAGTTCCGGCCGATGCGCACTGGCCGAGGGTGGCAAGCCGCTGCCGAAGACGTGGGAAAAGTTGACGCCGCCCTTTTCGATCAACGTGCCGTTTTCCAGCACACGGGTGCGCCCACCACCGCCCGCCGGCCGGGTCCAGGCGTCTTCGACGAAGCATTTGCCGCCGTCTTCGGTTTCGAGCGCGGCGCAGATGCGGTCTTGCAGATCGAGCAAATAGGCCTTTACGGCGTCGGTGCGGGTCGTCATGGCTTCACCTTGAATCGGGCGGCGCCCCGGCAGGCGGGCGGCGCAAATGGGCGCGTAGCATACCATCGCAGACCGGCGCGCCGCAGTTGACGAAGATCAAGCAGGGGAGTTGGATAGAGGGCTTAGTGACGACCCAAGGAGAGCAGGCAGATGGCAAAGCGTATCCAGTTCGGTGCCCACGGCGGTCCCGAAGTGCTCGAATATGTAGATTACGAACCCGCTGCGCCCGGGCCGAATCAAGTGCGCGTGGCCAACCACGCGATCGGCCTGAATTTCATTGACACCTACTACCGTAGCGGCCTGTATGCGCCGCCCGCCTTGCCGTCTGGCCTGGGTTCGGAAGGCGCCGGCACCGTCGAGGCGGTGGGCGGCGACGTCACCCGGTTCAAGGTCGGCGATCGTGTGGCGTACGGCAGCGGCCCGCTCGGCGCCTACAGCCAGGTACATGTACTGCCGCAAGACAATCTTGTACACCTGCCCGACGAAATCAGCTTCGAAACGGCTGCCGGGGTCATGCTCAAGGGCCTGACCGTGCAATACCTGCTGCGCCAGACCTACGAACTGCAGGGCGGCGAAACCATTCTGTTCCATGCGGCAGCGGGCGGCGTCGGCTCGCTGGCCTGCCAATGGGCCAAAGCACTGGGCGTGAAGCTGATAGGCACCGTCAGTTCCAGGGAAAAAGCCGAACTGGCCAAGGCCAACGGCGCCTGGGCCACCATCGATTACAGCCATGAAAACGTAGCCGAGCGTGTGCTGGCCCTGACTGACGGCAAGAAAGTCCCGGTGGTGTATGACGGCGTCGGCAAGGACACCTGGCTCACCTCCCTGGACAGCGTGGCGCCACGTGGCTTGGTAGTGAGTTTCGGCAATGCCTCGGGCGCGGTCGATGGCGTCAATCTTGGCATTCTCGCCGCAAAGGGCTCGCTTTATGTCACCCGGCCGACATTGGCGACCTACGCCAACAACGCCGAGAACCTGCAGCGTATGGCTGACGAGTTGTTCGAGATGATCATCAGCGGCAAATTGAAGGTGGATGTCAGCCAGAGTTATCCACTGGCCGAAGCGGCGAAGGCGCAAACCGAACTGTCGGCGCGGCGCACCACCGGCTCTACCGTTCTGCACCCCTGAAACACTTCCATCAAACGCAGCACTCGGGCGCGCCTCAAGAGCTTGACCGGGACGCCTCATCTCTCGACAAAAAACGGCGTCTTGCCAGCCGTGGTGATGGCAAAATCACCACGGGGCAGACGCTGAATCTGCATGCCCGATACACCGGGTAATCTGAGTAATGCGCTCGCCTGTGCCTCGCTGCGCAAAGCCACTTCGATGACCCGTTCCGCAGCGGCGGGAATCCGGTCTTCGGCGATCAGCAGCCGCAGGTGCGCACCCTCGGCCCGCCGATCAATCTGCACTTGCACATCCCAAGCGTACAATTCGGGCAACAGCTCTGCGAGCACGCTCAGAACCTGTCGCTGAGTGATGATCGCGCCGCCCAGTTTGATCGAGGTCTCGACGCGACCCTGCAGTTGCAGTATTGGCAGAGCGCTGCCACAGGCACAACCGGATTGCCCGCCCAAGACTCGCCCACGATCACCAATGCGATACCGCAACAAAGGCACCTGATCGGGCAATAAAGGGGTCAGCAGAAACTCCCCGGGTTCACCTTCCACCACCGCTTGCAGGCTGTGGGGATCGACCACTTCAAGTAGCATGGCATCGGCATGCAGATGGTAGAGACCATGCTCCAGATGCCTGCACTGGAACCCGATAGGTCCGGTCTCCGTCGAGCTGTAACCCAATGATCGTATGTTCAGGGCCGGCCAGGCTCGAGCCAGTTGCTCGCGCAGTGGCTGACGACAAGGTTCTCCGATGTAGTAGAGCCATCTCAAACTGCGCAAATGCGCGCCCTCGACATCAGCATGATTGAACAGGGCCTCGGCGAATGAGGGCGTGCAGATCAGTGCATCGGCCGATTGAGAATGAATCAGCCCGGCTATACGCTGCAGCCCCATCAGCGCACCCGCAGGCAGCAGGCGCGCGCCAATGTGCCGGACAATGGCCGACGCGTATTGAAAGGCACCCTGCATTTCACCGGGCGTCAGGCAGTTGATTACGACACGGGGCAGTTCATCGCTCGCAACGAACATCCGCGCGCCCAAGGGCACGATATTTTCGTTGAATGCCCAAGAGTGAGTGATGTGCTTGCGGTTACCCGTGCTGCCGCCTGAAGTCAGGGTCAGCCCGCCGCCCGGCGCGCAATGTGACGCTTCGCTGAGATGAGTAAACAGCAATCCGTCCTGATCATCCTCCACGGCGAGGATCGGTAACCGATGCAGATCCGCTGCGGTCTGTACGTACTGAATCTGCGGACAGAGCTTACAGAACCATGGCAGTGACCGCGCATAGGCCAGTTTACGCGCGAAGGCCTCCGCGGCCGCACCCTGAACGGTCTTTGCACAGGCCTGGTTCATCAGGTCACCGCGCATGATGCGGATCTTCCTGGCGAATACCCAGCTCAGCGAATCCTTCGTTGACCGCACTGGCCAGATGCTCCAACTGAACCTCGCTGTGATTCGCGCTGATGGCCAGTCGCAGGATGGCTTGACCTTTGGCCACCACTGGAAACAAGGCTGTAGTGACCGCTATGGCGTGCCGACGCAAGTGCAACGCCAGACTGATCGCGTCCCGTTCGGCACCCACCCGGACGAAACGAATGGGCGAAGCAATCTGGTGATTGCCTAAAACCGGTCCTAACAGACTGTCGATGACCTCCACGTTTCGCCAAAGCGCCTCTTGCAACTGACCCAATTGTGCAGAGAGGTGGATCTTTGCCGAGGCAACTGCCGCACCGACACCGCCCATCGATAGCGGGCCGCCAAATGTATAAGTCGACGCATGGCGCCGAATCAGCTCGGCATCGGCCGACGTCAGCACTGTAATTGCTCCGCCGGTGGCACCGAAAGCCTTGGATAATGACGACAGCAGGATCAAACGTTCGCACGACGGCGCAGCGGCGACATCGAGCGCATAACCGCCCCCGGCGTGGCCATGAATGGAAGTGCCGTGAGCGTCATCCGCATACAGATAACCCTCGAAGCGCTCTGCCAGTTGCAGCAATCGGTCGACAGGATAAAGCCCGCGCATCGAGCCGATGCTGTCAGTCATGATAATCGGCGTATTGCCGGCGGCGACGGCTGTGGAGCAAGCATCTTCGACTTGCTGAAGATCACTGCAATCGCAGCGATGGACGGGGCCGAACTGCCACAGAATGCCTTGCAGCACTTGCATTGAAGCATGGGCAGTATGATCAATGATCCAGCCCGGGCCACGGTGCAAGGGATACGACGGCAATTCACCGGAACCCAGCAGCGGCAGACAACCCAGATGGGCGCTGCCCACCGAGTTGAATGTCACCGTATGCCCCTGGAATATGCGGTTCAACTGCTCATCGAGTTCGCGCATCGGCGGGAGCAGCGCTCGGGTGCGAGCGGCAGCGAACTGCACGCCGAAGGACTCGATGGCTTGCACTGCGCCTTGAATCAGACGGGGGTCGCTTTCGAGTCCCAGATAGGAGCATGAGAGAAATTCGGTCAGCCGCTCGCCGCTGCCCAACTCTATGACCTTGCCGTCGCGCTGCACCAGGTGCAGGCCATTGAGACCGGCGTCGAACAATTGCTGTTGATCGTCCCGCGCCTGGCGGACGCGGTTCCTGACCCAATTAACGGTCGGGTGAGGTGTATTCATCGGGATACCTGCGCAGGTGATGTCTGGCGGTAGACCTGCACTCGCCAGAGTTGAGTTTTTTCTCGTGCGATTGCGTCCTGAAATTGCGTAGTAACGTCGCAGAAGCCTTCGCAATCGGGCCTGACCACATGCAAATGGCCACGAATAACCGTCAGCGCATCCTCGCCCAAAGCGGGTCGAAGCCGCTGCAGAACATCAATACCCACCTTCGCCGGCAGGAATGAAGGCACGTCTGAAAATGAGACAAAGTCGACATCCCTGCACCTGGAAGCACAGTCGAAAATATCGCTCTGCTCCACGGTCAGCCGGCATTGCTGCAGTGCCTTGCGTGCCTGTTGAAAGACCTGTTGATCGCACTCCAGCGGAAAGCCTTGGGGATACCGCAACTCACCGAAAAACAGCATTTGCAGGAAAAAGCTCTCGCGCACGACCTGGGTGGTGAACAAGGTATGGAAAATATCCAGATACACCTCGCGGGAACTGATGCCCAGATTGTTGCGGGGGAATGCCCCTTTATACAAAAGCGAGTTGAGCACCGATGCATTGCCCAATAGGGCGATCACGGCCTTCCAGCGCTTGAGGGGAAAACGGCTTTGGTAATAAGTCGATTGTTCTTCCAGATCTCGGACCTGGAAGATCCCTCGTCCCGCCTTGCCAGTGAACAGTCCGTTGACCTTCGCCAACCGCTGCAGGGTCTGCTCGAAGGCGCCGAGGTAAATCGGTGCCTGCCAATGACGGGAATGAAAAAAGTGCTCCAGCCAGCGCCTATCAAGAGAAGGCAGATCCAGCAGGCGAAATATGGATTTGCGGCGTGTCGCCGATATATCGGGCTGGTAGCCCATGAAATCCATGAACGACTGACGATCGGTCTGCTCCAGCAGGGCAAAACGCAAGCGCGTAAAGGCCAGTTGCGGCGCACTGATATCGGCACACGTCATGCGGGCTGGGTGACGGGCCAGCAAAGGCAGAAGCCGACCGCCACAGCCGGCAACGCCCAATACATGTCTGGCATGCTCGGGCAGAATGGCATGTTCGAGCGCTGTGTCTTCATCCCCCAGCGAGTAGTTCAAACGCTCGAAATAATCAGCCATCTCGACCTCCGCCTGCCTGACAGGAAAATGAACGGGAAGGCGTCATGATTTCTCCAGGGCATGAAGAAACTCGTAGCGGGGCGCGAGGCCGTTTTGCCAAGCTTCATACTGGTCATAAACGGCTTCGAGCATGTTACCGGTCAGGCGCAGACTGGTTTCCATCACGGTCGCAACGGCATCCCAGTCAGCCTGACGCTTGCAGGTCCGCTGCAGAATGAGTTTGATCTCATTGAAGTGGTCGACGTCGATATCCGAATGAGCAATGAAGAACGTCAATTGAGCGGGCTTCAACGACAGCGTTTCACTCAGTTTGTTGATCAGCGGAGTGATAAAGTGATAAGCGTTTTCCGCCCAGTAACTGTATCCGAGCCGCTGTAATGGGTTACCGGTAAAAGAAATCCAGTATAAGTAAGCGATCAGCACTTCGGTCTCAGGAAGTGCTGGCGGTATATCAAAAGCTTCATTTTTCAAGCCTAAACTCATGACATCATGCAGGGCCATTTTCTCATGCCCGACTTCTTGCGCCGCATGTTCAAAACAGAACTTCGCATAAACAGGATTATCGGCATGCCGCACCCCAACCAGACCCTGATTTCGAGCATTGTGTGAGGTGTAATGAAAGGTTTCGATCATGTAGATTGCATACAACGCCTTGGAAACACTGCCCTTGCGAATAGCCTTGACCAGCCTGGAGTTGCCCAGAATATCGCTCCATGTTTTGTCGATGCGCTGATCGAGCAGAATCAAATGTTGTTCAAAACTGATGGACGCATTCATTGCGATTCTCCGGATAGTTGCCGTTCATGGGAAATGGTTGTTGTAGTGCTGCAAGGATTTGTCGCCACTGCGCAGACAGCAGCCAGTAATCGCCGCGAGAACGATTTGCGATATGCAGGGGATTGGAGGTGATCAGGGTCAGGCCGAAACGCTGAAATAGCCGCCGTTGTGGCGATCTGCACAACGCAGTGACACCTTCATAACCGCGGTCGATCGCCCATTGCGTGGCGGCCGCAAGCAGCGCATTGGTCGGCACTGGCCGGTGCTGTTGCGAATGGGTGATCAGGCGACTGAACTCGACATGACGTGCCAGCGCCACGGTCGGAGAAACATATTGGTTTGCCAGCGAAGCCCATTCGAACGGTGATGGGGTGACACGCATGACCGCCGTCAGTTGATCGCGTTGATACAGCAGAAAATGCGTGCTTCGCGATGAGATCGCCAGACTCGTTTCAAGTGCTCGGGCTCTTGACGTCAACATGTAATGTTTTAACCGAAGACGAAACTGACGACCGATGAAGCGTTCAAACTCGCTGGCATCTGACCCTGCTTCAAGAATAACGATACGATAATCAGAACTCTGCTTGTGCAGTGTTTCTCGAAGCCCCTGCAGGTAATCCTTTAATTGTAAGTTTGTAGTATCCATTCCCTCTCCGCAGACGTTAACTATCGAAGTTTTCTGACGCATTGAAATAATGGATGATTCTGCAAATCTCGCCACTGCACGACGTCTGATAATGACGTGGGAAAATTTACCGAAGTTTCTGATTTATAGATTTATCTGACATACAGCGGAGCAACATAAACAACGGATTGTTTAAGTTTTATAATTGACCAAAGATAATATTTCGGGCAGAAAAACTCCCCGCCAAACCATTCGGGGAGCTCAAAAGCAGAAGAGGCAGAAAAGCGTCAGTCGGGACGAATGACCTTGCCCGTCGCCAGATCGCGGATGACACTCGGGTTTTTCCGGCCGCCGAGACTACCGGCCAGCACCAGATCGATCTGCCCACGGAAATATTGCTCTACCCGTAAACGCGTGCGCGCCGCCGGGCGACCTTGCGGGTTGGCCGAGGTTGATATCAACGGCCCGACCATCGAGCACAAATCACGCACTTGCGGGTGATCACTGACCCGCAGTGCCACGGTGTCATGCACGCCTGTGACCCATTCCGGCAACAGATTCTGGTGTGGCACCAGCCAGGTGTTAGGCCCCGGCCAGGTGCTGGCCATGCGGTCGATCCAGTCCTGCGGGAAGTCCTCGAAAAGGAAATCGAACTGGCGGATGTTGTCAGCGACGAGGATCAGTCCTTTGCTCACCGAGCGATTCTTGATCGCCAGCAAGCGGTCCACGGCGTCTTCGTTCCACGGGTCGCAACCCAGCCCCCAGACGGCTTCGGTTGGATAGGCAATCACCGCGCCGGCGCGAACTTCACGCGCGGCTTGTTGCACACGCCAACTGTTGACCATGAAAAAACTCTCCACAAACAGGTTTCGCGCAGTTTACCGATCTTCCTTGTAAAACCTAGCGTGACCGCGCCAACCAGCGACCGTTTTCGCACACCGCACGGCCGTCGATCTCCAGCTCGGTCAGCGTCGCAAGCACTTTGGGCAGCGCCCAGCCACAGCTCGCGGCCAGGGCTTCGCTGGTGTGGGGCGCCGCGTGAAGCAGCGCAAGCAACGGATGATCATCCTGCGGCGAAGCTGTGGATAACAACGGCTGCTGCCAGCCACGCAGGGCTTCGAGAATGTGTTCGATAGTTTCCACGAGCACCGCGCCGTCGCGAATCAACTGGTGACAACCGCGGGCGCCGGGGTGATGGATCGATCCTGGAATCGCGTAAACCTCACGCCCTTGCTCGGCCGCCAGTCGCGCGGTGATCAACGAGCCGCTGGCAACACTGGCCTCGACCACCAGCACGCCAAGGGATAAGCCGCTGATGATGCGGTTGCGTCGGGGGAAGTTGCTCGGGCTCGGCCCGGCGTCCAGCGGAAACTCGGAAAGCACCGCACTGCCCGAGGCAATCATTGCCTCAGCCAGGCCTTGGTTGCGTTGTGGATAAAAATTTTCCAGGCCCGTACCAAGCACACCCACGGTCTGGCCGCCAACGTTCAGTGCGGCCTGATGCGCAGCGGCATCAATGCCCAGCGCCAGACCACTGGTGATGACAAAACCGGCCCCGGCCAGACTGCGGGAAAACGCCGCCGCCGTGTCCATCCCGGGACGCGAAGCGCGGCGGCTGCCGACCATCGCCAACTGCGGTTTCTCCAAAATCGACGGATCGCCGGCAACGAATAAAAGCGGCGGCGGATCGGGAATTTGCGCCAGCAATGCTGGGTAATCCGCTTGATCCCACATCAACAAATGTTGGCCGGGGCGCTCTAGCCAGCGCATTGCGTGGCTGGCGCCATCGCGCACCGTCGGACAACGTCGCGCCTCGGCGCAGGCCGATGGCAACCCCAGCGAGCGCCACGCACTGGCCGGCGCACTGATGGCTTTCGACGCCGAGCCGAAGGCTTCGAGCAGTTTGGCAAAACGCTTGGGGCCGATATCCGGCATGCGGTGCAGGCGCAGGCGCGCCTCCAGTTCCGCCGGGGAAATGGCCGTACTGAGCGACAACATGAATGGATCATCCTTGATCGTTCTATGCTCCGAACCATTCGGAACAAGCTGTGGATAACTCTGTTGGTAACTTGTGAAGCAAGCTTACGGATTTCGCACCTTGTCGAGCACCGCCAACGAACGCGAAGCGTTGAGCACCAGGCCGTAACTGAGTTTGTCGTAGGTGCGGAACACCATCAGCAAGCCGGCGCGCTCATCAGGAATCTTCAGCGGCTGGCCAGTGATCCGGTCACGCACGGTTTCGCCGGTTTTCATCACCGCCAGTACATTGCCTTCGGCCAGACCGTCGCGTTTGCCCCTGTTCAGCGTGACGACGTCCATCACGCCGATCTGGGTGACGCCACGCGGCACGTCGATAATCAGGCCGTCGATGGATCGATTCGGCGCGCTGGGCATGAACGTCGAGTTGATCGAACGTTCTTCGCCGCTGAACAAGCGGTCACCAAGCCGCACTTCCTGGGTGGTGCGCTGCAGGGCGAGGGTGGCGACATCGCCTTCGGCAGCAACGATTTCGCCACCACCGATATCGTCCGCGTTGATACCGAGGAACTCCTTGGTTTGCGGGTCGGTATACACCTTGCCTTGGCGGAAGATGCCATACACCGGTTGTTCCGGGTCGAAATGGCCGCGGGCGAAGATGCGGTCACCGGTGCCACTGAGCACGCGCTCGGCATCGCCGGCGACGATGTACGGTGCCTTGTCGAAATCTTCGGCCTTGTCGACGATGCGGTTGCTCAACAGAAAGCTGTTGATGGACTTTAGTGGAATGCTCGGAATCGCCTCGGCCACCGGGCTGGTGCGAATCCGTGGCGAAAGCTTGATGGTACCGCGCGACTCGCCACGGTTGACGGTCAGTTGCGGCTGACCGTTGACGTAACTGAGCGTCAGCGTGTCGCCGGGATAGATCAGGTTGGGGTTATCGACCTGCGGGTTGGCCCGCCAAAGCTGTGGCCATTGCCAGGGCTCGCGCAGGTACTTGCCGGAGATGTCCCAGAGCGTGTCGCCCGAAGCCACCGTGTATTGCTGTGGAAAACCATCCCTGAGTTGCACTTGCCCTTGAGCGCCGCCGGCCGCAGCCAGAAGCAGCAGGGCGAGTAGTGTTTTCCTCATGCAGTGAATCCCTTTATCATGTGCATTCGCGTGAATCGTCAGAGCCCCCGTGGCTCGCTTCTGTTTTCAGAAGCTACGCTTCACAACGGTAGCCTGCATCCTCGGACCCGCCAGGCCATCGACCCGACTTTACTCAACGTGTGCAGCAATCGAAGCCTATGGCCATTTTAAACATCCTCGAATTTCCGGACCCGCGTCTGCGCACTATCGCCAAACCAGTGGCTGTAGTGGACGACGAAGTGCGTCAGTTGGTCGACGACATGTTTGAAACAATGTATGAAGCGCCGGGCATCGGCCTCGCCGCGACCCAGGTCAACGTGCACAAACGTATCGTCGTGATGGACCTGTCCGAAGACCGTACCGAGCCACGGGTGTTCATCAACCCCGAGTTCGAACCGCTGACCGACGAGATGGACCAGTATCAGGAAGGCTGCCTCTCGGTACCGGGCTTCTACGAAAACGTCGACCGCCCGCAGAAGGTCAAAATCAAGGCGCTGGACCGCGACGGCAAGCCCTATGAGCTGATAGCCGAAGGCCTGCTCGCGGTGTGCATCCAGCACGAATGCGACCACCTCAACGGCAAATTGTTCGTCGATTACCTGTCCACGCTCAAACGCGACCGGATCAAGAAGAAACTGGAAAAGCTGCACCGCCAGAACGCTTGATGCCCCTCTTCAAAGGCTTGCTGCGGCAAGCCTTTTTCTTTTTATGAGACGCCTTTCATGACTGAGCCACTGCGCATTGTTTTTGCCGGTACCCCGGAATTCGCGGCCGAGCACCTCAAGGCTCTGCTGAGCAGCCCGTACGAGATCGTGGCGGTCTACACCCAGCCGGATCGGCCGGCCGGCCGCGGGCAAAAACTGATGCCGAGCCCGGTCAAACAACTCGCTCTGGAGAATAATATCCAGGTGTTGCAGCCGCCGACCTTGCGCAATGCCGACGCCCAGGCGGAACTGGCCGCGCTGAAACCGGACTTGATGGTGGTGGTCGCCTACGGCCTGATCCTGCCGCAAGCGGTGCTGGATATTCCGCGTCTGGGTTGCATCAACAGTCATGCGTCGCTGCTGCCACGCTGGCGCGGTGCGGCGCCGATTCAGCGCGCCGTCGAACATGGCGATGCCGAAAGCGGTGTGACCGTGATGCGCATGGAAGCCGGGCTCGACACCGGGCCGATGCTGCTAAAGGTTGTCACGCCGATCAACGCCAACGATACCGGCGGCACCTTGCATGATCGTCTCGCCGAAATAGGGCCGCCCGCTGTGGTGCAGGCGATTGCCGGTCTGGCTGCCGGCACCCTGCAAGGTGAGGTGCAAAACAACGAGCTCGCCACTTACGCGCACAAACTGAACAAAGATGAAGCACGCATCGACTGGAGCCGTCCGGCGGTAGAGCTGGAACGTCTGGTTCGCGCCTTCAACCCATGGCCGATCACCCACAGCACGCTCAATGGCGAAGCGTTGAAAGTGCTGGCCGCGAAAGTCGCCGACGGCACTGGCGCTCCGGGTGAAATCCTCAGCGCCAGCAAGGACGGCCTGATCGTCGCCTGCGGTGCACAAGCGCTGTGCCTGACTCGTCTGCAACTGCCCGGTGGCAAAGCGCTGAACTTCAGCGACCTGTTCAACAGCCGCCGCGAGAAATTCGCCGTCGGCAGCGTGCTGGGTGCAGCGGTGGACGCGCAATGAATCCACGTCTGGCCGCCGCCAAGGCACTCGCCGCCGTGCTCAGCGGCAAGGCTTCGCTGAACAGCTCCCTGCCCCCGCAGCTGGACAAGGTCGAGGATCGCGATCGCGGTTTCACTCAGGATCTGGCCTTTGGCACTGCACGCTGGCAGCCACGCCTGTCGGCATTGGCAGAGAAGCTTTTGCAGAAACCGTTCAAGTCTGCCGACGCCGATGTCGAGGCGCTGCTGCTGGTCGGTCTTTACCAGTTGCTCTACACCCGCGTACCGGCTCACGCCGCCATCGGTGAGACCGTCGGTTGCGCCGACAAGCTGAAAAAACCCTGGGCCAAAGGCCTGCTCAACGCCGTGCTGCGCAATGCCCAGCGCGAAAGCGAGACGATTTTCGCCGAACTCGAACGCGACCCGGTGGTGCGCACGGCGCACCCGCGCTGGCTGCAAAAATCCCTCAAGGCGTTCTGGCCGCAGCAGTGGGAAGCCATCTGTGCAGCAAACAACGCGCATCCGCCGATGATCCTGCGGGTCAACCGCCGCCATCACAGCCGCGACGCCTACCTCGCGCTGCTGAACGATGCCGGGATCGCCGCGACACCTTGCGAATACAGCCGCGACGGCATCGTCCTCGAAGCCGCCGCCGATGTGCGCAGCCTGCCGGGTTTCGCCGAGGGCTGGATCAGTGTGCAGGACGAAGCCGCGCAACTGGCCGCCGACCTGCTCGACCTGGCGCCCGGCCAACGCGTGCTCGACGCCTGCTGCGCGCCCGGCGGCAAGACTTGCCATATCCTCGAAGCCGAACCGGCGCTGGCCGGCGTGGTGGCGGTGGATCTGGAGGCCAAGCGTCTGGTGCGGGTGAAGGAAAACCTTGAACGCCTGGGCCTGAGCGCTGAGCTGATCGCCGCCGATGGCCGCGACACGGCGAAATGGTGGGATGGCAAACCGTTCCAGCGCATCCTGCTCGATGCACCGTGCTCGGCCACCGGGGTGATCCGTCGCCATCCGGACATCAAGCTGACCCGCCAGCCCGACGACATCGTCGCCCTCGCACAACTGCAAGGCGAGTTGCTCGACGCCATGTGGAAAACCCTCGAAGTCGGCGGCATCCTGCTCTACGCCACCTGCTCGACATTGCCGACGGAAAACACTGAGGTGATCGCTGCGTTCCTCGAGCGCACCCCCGGTGCCCGCGAACTGGATCTGGCTACGGCGGCCGGCATCAAACAGCCCCATGGTCGCCAACTGCTGGCCCAGCAGGGCGGCCATGACGGCTTCTACTACGCCAAGCTGATCAAGATCGCTGCCGCACGCAGCTAAACGGATTCAACGGAGTGACTGGATGAAAATCATCATCCTCGGTGCAGGACAGGTCGGCGGTTCGCTGGCCGAACATCTGGCCAGCGAGGCCAACGACATCACCGTGGTCGACACCGACGGCGAGCGCCTGCGCGACCTCGGCGATCGCCTTGACATCCGCACCGTGCAGGGCCGAGGCTCGCTGCCTTCGGTACTGCGTCAGGCCGGTGCCGACGACGCCGACATGCTGGTCGCGGTGACCAACAGTGACGAGACCAACATGGTCGCCTGCCAGGTCGCGCACACGCTGTTCCACACCCCGACCAAAATCGCCCGGGTGCGCGAAGCGTCGTACCTCAATCGCGAGGAACAGCTGTTCCAGAACGAAGCGATTCCGGTCGACGTGCTGATCAGTCCCGAGCAGGTCGTGACCAACTACATCAAGCGCCTGATCCAGCATCCCGGTGCCTTGCAGGTGATCGACTTCGCCGAAGGCGCGGCGCAACTGGTGGCGGTGCGCGCCTACTACGGCGGGCCGCTGGTCGGCCAGCAACTGCGCCAGTTGCGTGAGCACATGCCGAACGTCGAAACCCGCGTCGCTGCGATCTTCCGCCGTGACCGGCCGATCCTGCCGCAGGGCGACACGGTGATCGAGGCCGACGACGAAGTGTTCTTCATCGCCGCCCGTGAGGACATTCGCGCGGTGATGAGCGAAATGCGCCGCCTCGACGAAACCTACAAACGCATCGTTATCGCCGGTGGCGGGCAGATCGGCGAGCGCCTGGCCGAGGCCATCGAAAGCCGCTATCAGGTGAAGATCATCGAGATGAGCCCGGCGCGTTGCCGCTACCTCTCCGATACCCTCGACAGCACCGTGGTGTTGCAGGGCAGTGCCTCGGACCGCGATCTGCTGCTGGAAGAGAACATCGCCGACGCCGATATCTTCCTCGCCCTGACCAACGATGACGAAGCCAACATCATGTCGTCGCTGCTGGCCAAACGGCTGGGGGCGAAGAAGGTCATGACGATCATCAACAATCCGGCTTACGTCGACCTGATTCAGGGCGGCGACATCGACATCGCCATCAGCCCGCAACTGGCGACCATCGGCACCCTGCTCGCCCACGTACGCCGAGGCGATATCGTCAGCGTGCACTCACTGCGGCGCGGCGCGGCGGAAGCGATCGAGGCGATTGCCCACGGTGATGCGAAGTCGAGCAAGGTCATCGGCAAGCCGATCGAAAAGATCGGCCTGCCGCCGGGCACTACCATCGGCGCGGTGATTCGCAACGAGAAAGTGATCATTGCCCACGACGACACGGTGATCGAAGCGGGCGACCATGTGATTCTGTTCCTTGTGGACAAGAAGCATATTCGCGATGTGGAGAAGCTGTTTCATGTGGGGTTGAGCTTTTTTTGACCTGAAAACAACGTTGCCCGAGATGGCCCCTTCGCGAGCAAGCCCGCTCCCACCTTTGGAATGCGTTGCCCTGTGGGAGCAGGCTTGCTCGCGAAAGGGGTATTGCTGAGCAAGACTCACCTCTGACACACCGCAGAAAGGAACGCGCCTATGCTCGAATCCCTGGAAAAAATGCTCGCCAAAGGTGCGGATAACGCTCTGTTGCGTTTCGGCCTGGGCAAGGGTTATCTGGACTTGGGCGAAAACGCCAGGGCTGCCGAGCATTTCCAGCACTGCGTTACGTTCGACCCGAAGTACTCAGCAGCGTGGAAGTTACTGGGCAAGGCGCAGCTGGCGCTAGGCGATCACGCCGCTGCGCGTCAGGCCTGGGAACAGGGCCTGGAAGCGGCCCGCGCCCATGGTGACAAACAGGCCGAGAAGGAGATGACGGTGTTCCTGAAGAAGCTCGAGCGGCATGCGCCTTGAGCTACAGACAGCGCAAGGTGACGCCGTCTGCATCAGCCGCCAACCTGTCGAAGCGGCTCAGTACCAGCGCGCTTCGCCCGGCGGACGCTTCTTGAAGCGCTTCATGCTCCACATGTATTGGCTCGGATACGCCGCCACGTAACGCTCGACCACTTTGCTCATCGCCGCGCAGGACTCGGCGGTATCGGTGCTGTACATGGCTTCGGGTGCGGCTTCGAGGATCACTTTGTAGCCCGAGCCGTCAGGCAGGCGCAGAGCATGCAGGAACACGCCGACCGCTTTGCCGCCGGCCAACATGTTCGGCACGAATTTGCTGGTCAGTGCCTGAGTGGCGAAGAAGGGCACAAAGATCCCGGCGGATTCGGCCGGCTCCGGATCGGCGGGAATGCCCACGGCACCACCTTTGCGCACTTCCTTGATCACGCTGAGAATGCCTTCCTTGGTCGATGCGGCGACCTTGTTGCCCAACTGCACGCGCTGTTTTCGCAGCAATTCATCCACCGCCTTGAGCTTCGGCGGGCGATAGAAAATGATCGGTTTGCACTGACTGCAGTAGAAGTGGTTGAGCACTTCCCAGTTGCCCAGATGGCTGGTGATGCCGACCACGCCTTTGCCCGAAGCGAGCGCATCCTTGAGCACATCGAGGCCTTCGACTTCGCGGACCAGATCGATCGAGCGCTGCGCCGGCCAGATCCACGCACAGGCGCTTTCGGTCAGCGACTTGCCGATGTCTTTCAGACTCTGGCCGACCAGACGCTCGCGCTCGGCCGCATCCATCTGGGGAAAACATTTGGCGAGGTTGATCCGCACCACGTCGCGGGAACGGTTGGGGGTTTTCCACATGATCCAGCCGATCGCCGAACCGACGGCCTGCACGGCCCGCCATGGCAGCAGGGCAAACAGCCGCAGAGCGCCTACCAGCAAGGCGCCTTTAAACTTTTCCACAGGTCACTCCTGATCTTTGTGCTGTGCGCGAGGCGGGCATTCTAACCGGCGTTGACCAACTGCGCGTAGCGGTCGCAGTCCTGGGTGTGGTCCATGACCATGCCCGAGGCCTGCATCAGCGCGTAGCAAATGGTCGGGCCGACGAACGTGAATCCGGCTTTTTTCAGCGCTTTGCTCATCGCCAGCGCTTGGGGGGTGATCGCCGGAACTTCGCTGCGATCCTTGAAGTGATTGATGATTGGCTGGTCGCCTACAAACGACCAGAGCAACGCCACCGGATCCTCCAGCGCCAGCCACGCCTGGGCATTACGCCGCGCGGCGTTGAGCTTGAGACGATTGCGGATGATCCCCGGATCGAGCATCAGTTCGTCGATTTCGGCGTCGCTCATCTGCGCGACACGCTGCACATCGAAGCCGAACAGCACCTGGCGATACCGCTCGCGCTTGCGCAGCACAGTGATCCACGACAGCCCGGCCTGGAACCCTTCGAGCAAAAGCAACTCGAACAAACCCTGCGCATCGCGTAGCGGCGTGCCCCACTCCTGATCGTGATAGGCCATGTACAGCGGATCTTCGGTACACCAAAAGCAGCGTGGCATAAGGCTCCAGGGGGCGTGCGCAGCAACGAATCGGGTATACTCCCGCTCTTTAAATCGCAGCCCAAGAAACAGGTGAATTTCGTGAGCCAGCCTACGCCAGCCGTGCGTACCTTCCAAGACTTGATCCTCGCGCTCCAGCAATACTGGGCCGAGCAAGGTTGTGTGGTACTTCAGGCCTTCGATATGGAAGTTGGCG